>NZ_LZKY01000177.1:0-7329 GCF_001673055.1 Mycobacterium sp. 1245801.1 | reverse complement strand
GCCGCCGCGCGCGACGCCGCCCGGATGGCCGAACGCGGTGGCCAGCGGGGGGTGGCGTTGCGGGTCTGGCACGAGGCCGTGCGGCTGGGCGACGTCCGGGCCGCCGACCCCCTGGGCCGGCTCTGCGGCGAGATCGACTGTGTCGCAGGCAGACTGGCACTGGCACACGCCCGCGCGCTGGCCGCCGGCGATGGCGGGGGGCTGCGGGCGGTGTCGGACGAGTTGACGTCGATCGGCATGCACGCGGCCGCCGCCGACGCCGCCGCGCAGGCGCAGCGATGCGGGGGCGGGAACGCCTAGCCGCTCAGGTAGGCGCGCAGCACGTCGACCGCGGCGGTGATGTCGGCGACCGCGACCCGCTCGTCACGCTTGTGCGCCAGGTTGGGATCGCCGGGCCCGAAGTTGACCGCCGGTATGCCCAGTGCGGCGAACCGCGCCACGTCGGTCCAGCCGTACTTGGCCCGGACGTTGCCGCCGGCCGCCTCGACCAACGCCTTGGCGGCGGGTTGGGACAGCCCGGGCAGCGCGCCGGCCGCCGCGTCGGTCTGTTCGATGTGCACGTCCAGCCCGGCGAGCACGTCGTGCACGTGTTGCAGTGCGTCGGGCAGCGACCGGTCCGGGGCGAACCGGAAATTGACGGTCACCGCGGCCGCGTCGGGGATGACGTTGCCCGCCACACCACCGTCGATGCGCACGGCCGACAGGCCCTCCCGGTAGACGCAGCCGTCGATGTCGACGCTGCGGGCCTGGTATGCGGCCAGCCGTTCCAGCACGGCGCCCAGCTTGTGAATCGCGTTGTCTCCCAACCAGGATCGCGCCGAATGGGCGCGGGTTCCGGTGGCGCTGACCACCACGCGCAGGGTGCCCTGGCAGCCGGCTTCGATGTAACCGCCGGTGGGCTCGCCCAGGATGGCCACATCGGCGGACAGCCAATCCGGCAGCTCGCGTTCGATGCGGCCCAATCCGTTTGCGGCGGCCTCGATTTCCTCACAGTCGTACATCACCAGGGTGAGATCGTGCACCGGGTCGGCCACGGTGGCGGCGAGATGCAGGAAGACCGCGTCGCCGGACTTCATGTCCGCCGTGCCGCAGCCGTACAGGTCGCCGCCCTCCCGGCGGCTGGGCAGGTTCGCGGCCGCCGGCACGGTGTCGAGGTGCCCGGCCAGCAGTACCCGCGACGGCCGCTGATGGTGGGTGCGGGCCAGCACGGCGTTGCCGTTGCGGACGATCTCGAACCCGGACGTCTGGGCTCGCAGCGCGGCCTCGACCTCGTCGGCCAGCCGGGCTTCGTCCCGCGATTCGCTGGGGATGTCGACCAGCGCCGCGGTCAGCGCGACCGGGTCTCCGCGTAAGTCCAGCACGGTCTAACGATAATCCGTCGCCGCACATGGCGAACGGCGCCGAACACCGCGTGCGCTAGACGAGCAACCGCGTGGGCATCACCTTGGGTTTGACGCCGTAGCGCGGCCCCATCCCGTAACCGCCCCGCCCCGCCGAGGCGACGGCAGGCATGCCGGACGCCCACGCCGTGTGCGCCTCTTCGGCCGGTGCGGTCCAGCCCGTGCCCGCGACGGTCTCGGCCGGGATTCGTGGCGTGGCCGCCGACCACGCGGCGGGGGTCGACAATCCGCCGACCGGGGTCGCCGCGCCCATGCTGGCCAGCACCGGTGCGGCAGCCACGCCCGCGGCACCGGCCGGGGCCGCGGCGCTCACCAGGGCGCCGCTGCCGACCGCCCCGCCCACACTGCCGGCCACGCTGCCGGACGCCGCCGCGTCGAGGGTGTGGTTGTAGAGGATGTTGGACACGATGGTGTTGAACACGTTCCAGGACACCACGTCGAAACCCGCGTTGCCGACGTTGGACACGACCGGGTCGCCGAGCACGCTGTCCAGCGCGCTCCCGGCCGCGCCCGCGCCCGGCAATGCGGCCGGCGCGGCGAACGACTGCACCGCGTCGGGCACGTTGGAGACGACCCCGCGCAACCCGCTCGTCTGCGCGGCCGTGGCCGCGGTCTGCACGCCCAGGCCGCCCGGGCTGTTCGTGGGTGCCGGCTCGGTCAACGGGCTCAGCCGGGCCGCGGCGGCGGACGACGCGGCGTAGGCATACATCGCGGCGGCGTCCTGGGCCCACATCTCGCCGTACTGCGCCTCGGTGGCCGCGATGGCCGCGGTGTTCTGCCCCAGGACGTTGGTCGCGACCAGGGCCGCCAGCTGTGCCCGGTTGGCGGCGACCAGCGGCGGCGGCACGGTCATCGCGAACGCCGCCTCGTAGGCGGCCGCCGATGCCATGGCCTGGGCCGCGGCCTGCTGCAGCTGGCCGGCGGTGGTGTGCATCCACTGCACATACGGCTGGGCGGCGGTGACCATTGCGATCGACGACGGGCCCATCCACTCGTCGCCGGTGAGATTGGCGATCGCCGCCTGGCTGGCCGCGGCGGTCGTGCTCAGTTCGTCGGCGAGGCTGCTGAACGCCGCCGCGGCGGCCATCATCGGCCCGGCCCCAGCGCCGGTGTACATGCGCAGGGAGTTGACCTCTGGGGGGAGTGCCCCGAAATCGAAAGTCATTGCCGTGCTCCTGTTCTCAGTTAGGTGGGTGCTAGACGGTCGGCGTGGGCAGCACGGTGGGCTTGACGCCGTAGCGGGGGGCGCCCAGGCCGTAGCCCCCGCGCCCGGAGGTGGCCATCGACGGCACGCCGCCCGGAACGGTGGTCACTGACGTGCTCTGGGGCGCGGCACTGGTGAAACCCGCGCCGGTCAGCGTCGCCGCGGTCGGATTGGCCACCGGGACACCGGTTGCCGCCCAACTGGGTGGCACCGATAAGGCGCCGATCGAGGGCCCTTGGCCGGCGCTCGCCAGCACCGGCGCCGCAGCCATGCCCGTGGGACCGGCGGGGGCGGGCGCGCTCGCCGCGGTTGCCGTGCCGACGTCGCCGGTCAAGTTCGGGATCCCGGACGCGCCGGGGACGGGCGCGAATTGTCCCTCGCCCAAGGTGATGAAGTCGGATGCGGCGGCGCCGACGTTTTGACCCCATTCGATCTCGGTGCCGAGGGCGGCGTCCCCGGGCGGCGGGTCGGCGGCCGCGGCGGCCGGTGCAACCTGCTGCAGCGCCGCGGCGCTGGTGCTGACCTGGTTGGCGGATTCCGTTGTCCCATAGGAGTCGGCGTTGCTGTCCAGGTTGTTGACCAGCGTCTGGTGAATCGCCCTGGCCTGGGCGCTGACTTGCTGGTACCAGGCGCCGTAGGCCGAGAATTGCGCGGCCTGCAACGCGGACACTTCGTCGGCGGCCGCGGGAGCGATGCTGGTGGTAGGCGCCGCAGCCGCGGCATCCTGGGCGGCCATCGACGAGCCGAGCCCTTCGAGGGTGCTCGCCGCGGCGAGCAGCGCCTCGGGCCGTGTGGTGACAAAGGACATGTTTTTCTCCTCCGGCAATCAGGCGGCCGCTATGGACCGGCGACAACAAGCCCCGCGACAAGGCCGGGAAACGACCCGCGGACCCCGGAAGCTACGTACCCCAAACGGCGAAATTCACGCCGCTGACCTGCGGGGACCGGCGGGGCTGACCTCCGCAACCGCCCGCGTTGCACCGACCGTTACCAATTGCCTTGCCCGGGTGGGACTTTCAATACCGGAAGCCGTCCCGGCGGCGGGCGCCCCGCGGGGCGGGCGGATCGGGGCGCGGCCCACGAAGTAACCTGACCGCCGTGACAAGAGCAGCAGGCGCCGAAGGGATAGGCCTGGCAACGCTGGCGGCCGACGGATCGATCCTCGACACGTGGTTTCCCGCACCGGAACTGACCGATTCGGGCACCAGCGCGACGTCGCGGCTGGCGCTGTCCGACATTCCCCCGGAGCTGACCGCGCTGATCGGACGCGACGACGACCGCGGCACCGAGACCGTTGCCGTACGCACGGTCATCGGCTCGCTGGACGACGTGGCCGCCGACGCCTACGACGCCTACCTGCGATTGCATCTGCTCTCGCACCGGCTGGTGGCGCCGCACGGACTGAACGCCGGCGGCTTCTTCGGGGTATTGACCAATGTGGTGTGGACTAATCGCGGGCCGTGCGCCGTCGAGGGATTCGAGGCGGTCCGGGCCCGGCTACGCCGCCACGGACCGGTGACGGTCTACGGCGTCGACAAGTTCCCACGGATGGTCGACTACGTGCTGCCGGCCGGGGTGCGCATCGCCGACGCCGACCGGGTGCGCCTCGGCGCCCACCTGGCGCCGGGCACCACGGTGATGCACGAGGGCTTCGTCAACTACAACGCCGGCACGCTGGGGGCGTCGATGGTGGAGGGACGCATCTCCGCGGGCGTGGTGGTGGGCGACGGCTCCGACATCGGGGGCGGGGCCTCGATCATGGGCACGCTGTCCGGCGGTGGCACCGAGGTGATTTCGATCGGCAAGCGATGCCTGCTGGGCGCCAACGCGGGCCTGGGCATCTCGCTGGGCGACGACTGCGTCGTCGAGGCGGGCCTGTATGTCACCGCGGGCACCAAAGTCGTTACGCCCGAAGGCAAAACAATGAAGGCCCTGGAGTTCTCCGGCGGCAACAACCTGTTGTTCCGCCGCAATTCGGTGAGCGGGGCGGTCGAAGTGGTGGCCCGCGGCGGCCAGGGCATCGCCCTCAACGAGGACTTGCACGCCAACTGACGCGCGGCCCCTACAGGTCGACGGGAACCTTCTCGACGGTCGGGGCGCGCAGCGTGGTCCCCTTGGTTTCGGGCAGCAGGTAGACGGACACGAAACTGGCCACGACGAGGGTCGCCATCATGAGCCCGATCGCCCAGCTGCCGTAGGTGGCCAGCAGGCTGCCCGCCAGCAGCGGCGGCACGGCGGCGCCGAGGAGGCCGGCCAGGTTCATCGCCACGGCCGCGCCGCTGTACCGGTAGCGCGTGGCGAACAGTTCGGGAACGAAGGCGCCGGTGGGGCCGTTGGCCACCGCCGCGCAGGCGAACATGCCCAGCACCGCGACCGCGTACATGACGGGATTGCCGGTGTCCATCAGCGGGATCACCACGAACGACCACGGCAGACACGCCGCCAAGCCACACAGCATCACCCGGCGGCGCCCGACTCGATCGGACAGCCATGCCCCGAACGACACGAACGCGATGCTCGTCAGCCCGGCCAGCGCGCCGACGCCCCAGATGAAGCTGCGCGAGTAGCCCAACTGCGAGTGGGCGTACATGACCAGGAAGGTGTTGCCCAGGTAGACCAACCCCATGCCGCCCAGGAAGCTGCCGGCGACGAGCACGATCTCACGCCGCTGCAACCGAATCAGCTCGGCCAGCGGCGCTTTGGGCACCAGGTTGCGGGCCTTCTCCTCCACGAACAGCGGGGTTTCGTCGATGTTGAGCCGCACATAGAGGGCGATGCCGATCAGCGCGCTGCTGATCAGGAACGGCACCCGCCATCCCCACTGCATGAAGGCGGGGCTGCTCTCGCCCATGGTGAGGCTGACGGCCAGGAACGTCAGGCTGGCCAGTATTCCCGCCGTCCCACCGCCGAGCGAGGTGAACATGCCGTACCAGCCGCGCTTGCCGGCGGGCGCGTATTCGGCGCTGAGCAGGACGGACCCGGCCCATTCGCCGCCGACGGCGAACCCCTGGAACAGCCGCAGGACGACGAGGATCAGGGGCGCGGCGATCCCGATCGACGCCGTGCTGGGCACCAGGCCCACGCTGACGGTCGAGGCGCCCATGATCAGCAGGGTGGCCACCAACGTCTTCTTCCGGCCCAGCCGGTCGCCGAAGTATCCGAAGACGGCCGCACCCAGCGGGCGAGACAGGAACGCCGTCGCGAACGTCGCCATCGAGGCGATGGTGGCCACCGTCGAGCCCAGGCCCGGGAAGAACACCGTGGGAAACACCAGTGCCGCCGCGGTGCCGTAGATCAGAAAGTCGTAGAACTCGATCGCCGAGCCCACCAGGCAGGCGGCCGCGATCCGGCGCATGGTGGTAGGCGCGGCGGCGGGGACCACGGACCGGGTGGGCTCACCCACGGTGGCCGCGCATTGTCCGGTTGCATCGATACACGGATACGACGGTAGGTGACGCTTCGCGACGACGCTCGGCGCTGAAGCTGGCAACTTGCTGCGTGTCTTTGTGCCCGGCGGACCGGGCGCCCAGCCGGCTGAGCGGCCGCTCAGCCGTCGGTCAGCAGCCGCTTTTTGAGGACCTTGCCCATGGCGTTGCGCGGCAGCGCGTCCACGATGCGGACCTCACGCGGGCGTTTGTGCACCGAAAGCTCTTGCGCGACATAGTCGATCAGTTCATCGCCCGGGGCAGACCCGACGACGAACGCGACGATGCGCTGACCGAGATCCGCGTCGGGCATCCCGACGACCGCCGCCTCGGCGACACCCGGATGCCCGAGCAGCACCGTCTCGATCTCGCCCGCGCCGATGCGGTAGCCGCCGGATTTGATCAGGTCTACCGACTCGCGCCCGACGATGCGGTGCATCCCCTCGGCGTCGATCACCGCGACGTCGCCGGTGCGATACCAGCCGTCGGCGTCGAACGCCTCGGCGGTGGCGTCCGGCTGGTTGAGGTAGCCGTCGAACATCATCGGCCCGCGCACGTGCAGCTTGCCGACGGTCTCCCCGTCGTGCGGCACCAGCGCGCCCTCGTCGTCGACCACCCGGGTCCGCACACCGGACAGCGGCAGCCCCACCCAGCCCGGGCGCCGCTCGCCGTCGGCGCGGGTGGACAGCGTGATCAGCGATTCCGAGGCGCCGTAGCGTTCGATGGGCTGATGACCGGTGAGCCCGGCCAACCGGTCGAACACCGGAACCGGCAGGGGCGCGCTTCCCGAGACCAGTAGCCGCGCCGGGCGCAGCGCCCGGGCGGCCGTCTCGTCGGCGCCCACCCGCGACCACACGGTGGGCACCCCGAAAAACAGCGTGCCGCCGTGCTCGGTAGCGGCCTGCGCGTAGCCCTGCGGTGTCGGCTTGCCGGTGTGGATGAAGCGATTCCCGATCCGCAGCGATCCGAGCAGCCCCAGCACCAGGCCGTGCACGTGAAACAGCGGCAAGCCGTGCACCAGGACGTCGTCGGCGGTCCACTGCCAGGCCTGCGCCAGGGCGTCGAGGTCGGCCGCGATCGCCCGCCGGCTCAGCACCACACCCTTGGGCAGCCCGGTCGTCCCCGAGGTGTAGATGATCATCGCGGTGGCGTCGGGCGACGGCTCGGCGTAGCGGTGCCAGGAGCGGGCGTGCAGGCGCACCGGGATGTGCGGCAGCCCCTCGTTCTCGTCCGGCACCGGCCCCAGCCAGGCCTGCACCCCGGAGTCGGTGAGCATGTGCCGGCGCTCTGCCGCGCCGAC
>NZ_LZKY01000176.1:0-1239 GCF_001673055.1 Mycobacterium sp. 1245801.1 | reverse complement strand
GCTTGCCGTAGCGATCGCGTGTAGGTGTCGCGGATAGATGTCATCTGTTTGAGTGCATCTCGTGTGTCATCGGCGGCATCGGCTTTCGCATCATCGATCAATTTCTTCAGAAAGGCCTCGGTCTTCGCGTCGGGGTGGCCATTCTGCAGATCGTGCTCCGCGGCGTCGATGATGTTGTCGAGCCCTTGCAACTCGTGTTCCAACGTGGCGATCCGGCGTGCCCCGGCTTTTTGCGCCTCAGCTAAGGCGGCGGCAATGTTCTCCAGGTCGCTACCGATTTTGGGCAACTGCTCGGACTGTGCACCAAGCGATTTGACGAGCCGCTGCACTTCAGCCGCATCGTTGATCGGGTGGTCGCCGTTCTGGTGGTTCCAGGCCGCGTCGAACCGTTGCCGGGCTTGCTCAAACGAGTGGTCCGCCTCGGCGGTGTGTCGACCAGCACCATGAAAAGCCTCCGCAAGGCTCGAAATCTGCGCGGGGCTGCCGGCCTGCAAGCTCTGGTTAATCGCCCATGGGTCACCGCCAGCTCTGGCGATGAGATCGCCAATGCTTAGCTCGATCAGTTGCATCGCACCACCCGCCAACCCGCCGTCTATGCTTCCGACCAGCTACGACGCTACCTCTAGTGGTATCCGGTCATGTCAGTTCCGGACGCAGCGCCTCACTGCTGTCGCTCCTCGCGAAGCTGGTCGATCAGGGTGGTACTCGGTGCGTGATCATTTGCCACCAAAGCCGCGCACCAAGCGCGCGACACCAACTGCAGATCGGCGTCAATCGCTTCGATATCGCGCATGTCCGAATGCTAAGCCGAGGCAGCGCTTCGCTCACTTCACCCCGGCGAACGGCGCAGATTCTTTATCTCGAAGGTGACTGATCGCTGGCGTAAGACCACCGACTTTATGCGGCCGTCAGCATCGGTTTGAGGCAGATCGTCGTCGGACCGGCCTGACGTCGCTGGGATTCGCTAGTGAGATGAAGCCGTGTCTGCGCTGCGTCGAGGCTAGTACATAGTGAATAGCGGCCAACGGCGTCCGCCCGTAATTTTCTACCCATGCGAGACCTCGCGACCATCGATGGCGAATCCGCCTGGTGACGCGAGCGCGCCTAGCGGCTCGATAACTCTGCGACGGCATTCCAGTACCACATTGATCGATCAGGCGCTCGACGAGCGAACGGCGGCAAATTGCACCGCAGCGTCGGCTTGAACCGGCGTGGAGAGGTTACCAGCGGGGTAGCGTC
>NZ_LZKY01000175.1:0-1604 GCF_001673055.1 Mycobacterium sp. 1245801.1 | reverse complement strand
CCATCGCGGTGGTCAGCAACACCAGCGCGGCGGCCAGCAGGATGGTCGGCACGTGACGCCACTTGCTTGGCCGCGGCGGCGCGACCCGCTCCAGCACCTCCATGTTGGCGAAGCGCAGCACCCGGCGACGACGGGCGAACTGCTGCACGACGTAAAGGCCGATCACCAGCAGCACGATCAACAGGACCAGGAAGAACCAGGCGTTCTGGAAGCCGGTGAGCGACACCGGTCCCAGCAGGGGCACCTTCATGTCCAGCCACACTATTCGCCGAACTCCGGCGGTGCATGGGCCGCCGCCGGGGGATCACCCGGCCAGGTCGCGGCGCTGGGTGAACTTGATGTCCAGGCTGCGCAGGTGGGTGTGCAGCCCGGCGTCCTGAACGGGAATCAGGTGGGCGGGCTCGTCGGTCTCGTTGTAGTGGGCGTGCCACATGCCCGGCGGGGTGGTGAAGGCGCAACCCGCCCGCCAGTCCACCCGGATGGGATCGACGATGTCGCCGCGGGAGTCGAGGCGGGTGCCCAGCAGCGTGTAGCAGCCGGACGCCGGGGCGTCGAGGATGAGATCCAGCGCGACCGACTGGTGCCGGTGCGGGCGCTGGACCTGGTTGGGCGGCAGCACCCCGAACATGGCCCACAGCACGTGCGTGATGGTCAGCGTCTGCTCCTGATCGGCGTTGGCCAACAGCACGCTCACCCGGCTCTTCTCGTTGGCGCCGGGGCGCGCGGCGATCTCCTCGAGCTTGGCCACCGCGTCGGCGCGGCGGAACTTGGTCGCCTCGAAGCGCGGCCGGGTGGCCTCGGCGCCCAGGTATCGCATCAACGGCTCGTCGTGCACCCAGTACATGGCCGTGTCGGCGGCGGCGTAGAACACCGACCGGCAACCGGCGGGCAACGTCACGAAGTCGCCCTTCTCCCACTCGACCAGCCGGCCGTTGACCGCCGCGAAGCCGCGCCCGTACAGCACGTAGTACAGCTGCGAGGTGGCGTTGGGGCTGGTGTCGATCTGCTCGCCTGCGCGGATGCTGACGAAGTTGGCCAGCAGCGCCGGGCTGGTCGCCGCGCCGGTGCCGATTCCCAGCTCCCGGGACAGGTCCAGCGGGATCACGCCGGTTGCGGCATCGAGGTAGAGCTCGGGATCGAACCTGCGCAGCGGAACCGCCGGGACGTGCCCCGACCCGATGGGGTTGGCCGCCTTGGAGTACTCGAAGTACTCGGCCTGGGCGGCCCACTCTTCGAAGCGGCCCTCGAACCCGTATTCGGCCACGTTGATCATCGGTGCCGGGATCGTCGGATCCAGGTTCGGGGTCAATGTCTGCGTCGTGGCCATCTCGGTCTCCTCACCGCTTGGGCATCTCTTGTATCCGAATAGTATTTATCTTGTATCTCAGTGTCAATAAGCCCTGGTAAAGAATGCTCGTGTACGGTCAGGAGCACCCTTGAGATACGACTTAGCTACCAGAGTGGGGCGGTATGGCGGCGAAGAGCCCGCGGCCGGGCACGGCCAAGGATCGCGCGCTGGATCACGTCAAGGCCCAGATCCTCACCGGCGAGTTCGCCGGCGGCGAGCTGATCAGCGAAGGCGACGTCGCGACCGCGCTGGGGAT
>NZ_LZKY01000174.1:0-20481 GCF_001673055.1 Mycobacterium sp. 1245801.1 | reverse complement strand
GGGGCGAACCCCGGGGCTTTTTCGTTGCGTCGCATTGCCGAACGTGGCCGTGCCGCACGTTCGACGTCCAGCGCGCGGCCAGCGCACACCGGCGGGTGGCTTGCTTCCCGGCGACATTTCGCGTGTGCTTCTAGGCTACGGAGGTGAGAAGCGATGGACGAGCCAGCTGGCGTGGCGACGGGTGCTGCACCGGCGGAGGAGGTGTTGGCGTACCAGGGTGAGGTGTTCATCAACTTCCGGACCAGTCGGCAATGGGTGGTCATCAAATTGTTCACATTTCCCGCCGATGCGAACGACCGCGACATTTTGGCGTTGTTGATCCAACATTTGCGTTATCGCGACAGCTATGCGACGCGAAATTTCCAGGACGCCAAAACGATTCACGGGCCTTACTGGTTGAACGCCATCACTCCCGAGGCCTTTTCCGCGGTCTCTGCGGAGGACGCCGAAGCGTTGCTGCGCACGTGGGCCGAATACCAAGCGCCCTTACCCACGGCCCGTCGCGACGAAATGGAAAGCGAGCTTTACCCGCGCATTCGTGGCGCGACCGCCCGCTACCAGCTCGCCGATCTGCGGGACACCGCTGAACATGATTGGGGCTCATCCGTGGGCTCCGACAGCGGTTTTCAGGAGTTTGTGTTGATCGATCGCCGCGCCGGCAGTGTCGCACTGGTTGTCGCCAGCGATGACTAGCTGGTGGGCTGCCCGGCGGCGAGTCCGGCAAGGAATCCTTGGTACACGCCGTCGCTGAGCACGCTGATGTCGCCAGATAGCCGGTCGCGGCATGCGGTATCGACGTACAGGGAGTGCACGAATAGTCGGCCCGCGCGCAATTGTTCAGAACCCGCGACATAGTTGCTTTGTTGGATCCACACGCTGTGGTCGCCGAGGTGGGCGATGCCGCTGCTGCGCACAGCGGCCGTCCACTGGATCGGCGGGACGGGCAGTGCCTTGACGGCGATATCGGTGGCATTCATACCGCGCAGCATCCGGTCCGCGTTGTGGAATACGTCCGAGAAGAAGGGTCGGCCGGTATAGCCGAAGACGCTTATGGTGTCGGCAGCGTCCCACTCGCCGCCGCCACGGGGTCCGGTCACGGCGATGCGCGCCCACGGCAGATTTGCATCGTCGGGCAGTGGACGCAGTTCCCAACCAGGGGGTATGCCTAATAGTTTCAGCCACTCAGGTACCTGAACCCCGGGCAGACCGACCACGTCGTCGATGTACTCGTCCTCAATGAGGGTATCTACGAGCGACGGCGGAAGAGGATCTCGCATCGGCCCGGTGGATGAGACGCTCACGGCACAGCCGCCTCACCGGTCTGCCCACCGCCGGAAAGAATCGTCCATACAAGAATCCCGCCAACCATTACCCAGCCGAACACTGCTTTGCCTCCCTCACTGAGATCGTGGCCGACCTGTGGTAACCACGACGGCCCGCCGGGCGGCGGCGCCGGATGGGGCGCCGGTGACCCCGGCGCATCCGGCTGGTCCCAGCCGAACGCGGGCGGTTGTTGCACCGGGCTAACGGTGAATCCCGGCGGGGACGGGTCCTGCAACCACGGCGGGAGGTCGGCCGGATGGGGGATCTGCGTCGGTGGCAGCGTCGGCGGTGGCGGATGCCCCGAGAGCGGCGGCTGCGGCTCCGGAATTGGATGTTGATCAATGTCTGGAAGGACCGGCGGATCGTCTACAACTGGCGCCAACGGCAAGTGAACTTTGGGTCCCTTGGTTTTGCCCGGAGGGACTGCTTCGATAGTCGGCCCCCCGGAGGTGCTGTCCGGACGCAGCTTGACCTCCGTGCCATCCGGAAGTTTCATACGCGGGAACCCACCCGAATTGGGTAAGTCGCCGACGGCGCCTTTACTCAACCACTCGAAGAATTTCCGAATCTCTTCCGGTGTGTCCAACTCTCGATGTGGGTCGTTCTTGCCCGGTGGAAGTTGTTGCAAAATCTTTCGGACGTCATCCCAATTCTGTGGTGGTGGCAGGTCTTTCCATGGCGGATCCGCCCCAGGATCTGCGGGCGGCGCCGGGTCCTGCTTGAAGGTGTGGTTGTCGACGCTGTGGATCTCGGGCTTTCGCGGTGCCGTCTGCGGCGCGGAACCTTGCGGAAAGATGTCACGGATGCCCGCCACGGCCGCGGTGATCTTGCCGGCGACTTGTTGATCGAGGGCGACCAGTTGTGCGGCTCGTCGGCGAATGTCGGCGGCTAGTGCCTGCGCTTGGGCTTGTCGTGCGGCGCGTTCGGCCGCCGATCCCCCAGTGGAGCGGTCGATGACCGCCATGTCGTCATCGACGTCGAACCCTGCCGCGTTGGCGTCCAGCACCGCGTAGCGCACCCGCGACCGTGCCGCTTGAAGGTCTGAAGCGCCGCTGCGAGCCATCTTGGCCGCCGCCTGCAGTTGGTCGGCCACCCCGCTGGTAGCCAGCATGTCGGCATGGGCGGCCGTGCGCAGCGCCTCGGCGCCATTTCCGTGCCAATCCGCCGCCAACGCGTCGCGCCACGCTCGGTTAGCCACTCCGTAGCTGCGCGCGCCCACCAATTCCCAGTGGTCGGCCGCCTCCGTGAGATACCCGTTGGGCCACGCCACCAGCTGAGAGAGGCTCGGGATCCCAGCACCCGCCGACATCGCTACACGCCGGTCACCCGAGGAGCCACCGAGGCTAACGCGTTCGCCGCATCGGCTTCATTGGCTACGTAGCCCGCGTCGGCCTCGCCGATGTGGGCTGCATGGGCGCCGACCCGGGCGGCCAGTGCCGCGGTGAACTCCGTGACCTCAATATGCGCGGCGTTAACTGCCGCGGCGCTGGCCTGACACGAGAAGCCGATCCATGCCGGGGGGACCTCCGTCCCAGCCAGCTCGCCGACCGACGCCGCCCATCGGGCGGCCATCGCCTGGACGCCAGCGGTATCGACACGCAGCAGCGGCATGGAAAAATTCTATTCGCGTGTGCGCGAGGCGAAAGTCACCCAGGCGATCGGTGTCCCATCGAGCTCATCGGCACAGCGCGCTAGTGCATGTGCTGGTGGATCGCTCGCGTCACTACCCCTCACTAGACTGTCCCCGTGCTCATCGGTTCACACGTCCGCAACGACGACCCGCTGGCCGCCGCGCAGGCCGACGGAGCCGACGTCGTGCAGTTCTTCCTCGGCAACCCGCAGAGCTGGAAAAAACCCAAGCCCCGCGAGGACGCCGAGGCGCT
This sequence comes from Mycobacterium sp. 1245801.1, assembly GCF_001673055.1. Taxonomy (NCBI): domain Bacteria; kingdom Bacillati; phylum Actinomycetota; class Actinomycetes; order Mycobacteriales; family Mycobacteriaceae; genus Mycobacterium; species Mycobacterium sp. 1245801.1. The sequence continues at coordinate 17,275 of NZ_LZKY01000174.1, read as the reverse complement.
CAAAGCGTCGACCGTCCCGCTGTACGTCCATGCGCCGTACCTCATCAACGTCGCGTCGGCGAACAACCGCATCCGGATCCCGTCGCGCAAGATCCTGCAGGACACCTGCGACGCGGCCGCGCAGATCGACGCGACGGCGGTCATCGTGCATGGCGGCCACGCCGACGACGACGACATGGAAGCCGGCTTCCAGCGGTGGGTCAAAGCGCTGGACTACCTGGAATCAGACGTGCAGGTGTACCTGGAGAACACCGCCGGCGGCGACCACGCGATGGCCCGCTATTTCGACACCATCGGCCGGCTGTGGGATCACATCGGCGACAAGGGAATTGGCTTCTGCCTGGACACCTGCCACGCCTGGGCCGCCGGGGAGGCCCTGATCGACGCGGTCGACCGGATCAAGTCGCTGACCGGACGCATCGACCTGGTGCACTGCAACGACTCGAGGGACGCGGCCGGCTCCGGTGCCGACCGGCACGCCAACTTCGGCACCGGCCAGATCGACCCGCAGCTGCTCGTCGCGGTGGTCGAGGCCGCCGGCGCACCGGTGATCTGCGAAACCGCGGACGAGGGCCGCAAGGACGACATCGCCTTCCTGCGGGAGAACGTCAAGGACTAACCCGCTGTTACACCTCTTGTGCAGCTGTCGGGAAAATGTAACATTGGTGGCATGTCGGATACGCATGTCGTCACCAACCAGGTCCCGCCCCTGGAGAACCACAACCCCGCCAGTTCCGCGGTGCTCATCGAGGCCCTGATCCGCGAGGGCGGCCAGTGGGGCCTGGAGGAGGTGAATGAGGTTGGGGCGCTGTCGGCCACCCAGCAGGCGCAGCGGTGGGGCGAGCTCGCCGACCGCAATCGGCCCGTCCTGCACACCCACGACCGCAACGGCCACCGCATCGACGAGGTCGAGTACGACCCCGCCTACCACGAACTGATGCGCGCGGCGATCGCCCACGGCATGCACGCCGCGCCCTGGGCCGACGAGCGGCCGGGCGCGCACGTGGTCCGCGCCGCCAAGACGTCGGTGTGGACGGTCGAGCCGGGCCACGTCTGCCCGATCTCGATGACGTACGCCGTCGTTCCCGCGCTGCGCTTCAACCCCGAGCTGGCCAGGGTGTACGAGCCGCTGCTGACCAGCCGCGAATACGACCCCGAGCTCCGGCTGGCCACCACCAAGCCGGGTATCACCGCGGGCATGTCGATGACGGAGAAGCAGGGTGGCTCCGATGTGCGCGCCGGCACCACCCAGGCGATCCCGAACGCTGACGGCTCCTACCGCCTGACCGGTCACAAGTGGTTCACCTCGGCGCCGATGTGCGACATCTTCTTGGTGCTCGCGCAGGCACCGGGCGGGCTGTCGTGCTTTCTGCTGCCGCGGGTGTTGCCCGACGGCACCCGCAACCGGATGTTTTTGCAGCGGCTCAAGGACAAGCTCGGCAACCACGCCAACGCGTCCAGCGAGGTCGAATACGACGGCGCGATCGCGTGGCTGGTGGGGGAGGAAGGGCGCGGGGTGCCCACCATCATCGAGATGGTCAACCTGACCCGGCTGGACTGCACGCTGGGCAGCGCCACCAGCATGCGCACCGGTCTGACCCGCGCGATCTACCACGCCCAGCACCGAAAGGCGTTCGGCGCCTACCTGATTGATCAGCCGCTGATGCGTAACGTGTTGGCTGACCTGGCCGTGGAGGCGGAGGCGGCGACCATGGTCGCGATGCGGATGGCCGGGGCGACCGACAGGGCCGTGCGTGGCGACCAGCGTGAGGCGCTGCTGCGCCGGATCGGCTTGGCGGCCAGCAAGTACTGGGTGTGCAAGCGCTCCACCCCGCACGCCGCCGAGGCGCTGGAATGCCTGGGCGGCAACGGCTATGTCGAGGACTCCGGCATGCCGCGGCTGTACCGGGAGGCCCCGCTGATGGGCATCTGGGAGGGCTCGGGCAACGTCAGCGCGCTGGACACGTTGCGCGCCATGGCCACTCGTCCCGAATGCGTCGAGGTGCTCTTCGACGAGCTCGCCGACGGCGCGGGCCAGGACCCGCGCCTGGCCGCCCACGTCGCGCGGCTTCGCGATCAGCTGGCCGACCTGCAGACCATCGCCTACCGCGGCCGCAAGGTCGCCGAAGACATCTGCCTGGCGCTGCAGGGCTCGCTGCTGGTGCGCCACGGCCACCCCGCCGTCGCCGAGGCCTTCCTGACGACCCGGCTCGACCGACAGTGGGGCGGCGCGTTCGGCACCATGCCCGACGGGCTCGACCTCGCACCGATCCTAGAGCGGGCGCTGGTAAAGGGCTGAGCCACAATATGACCTGCGCCGGCGGCCCGACCACGCGCCGCATGAGCGGCGCCAACGAGGAGGAGTGGCGCCATTGACCCACGCGATCAGACCGGTCGACTTCGACAACCTCAAAACGATGACCTACGAGGTCACCGACCGGGTTGCCCGCATCACGTTCAACCGGCCGGACAAGGGCAACGCGATCGTGGCCGACACCCCGCTGGAGCTCTCGGCCTTGGTGGAGCGTGCCGATCTCGACCCTGACGTCCACGTCATCCTGGTGTCCGGCCGCGGTGAGGGCTTCTGCGCGGGCTTCGACCTGAGCGCCTATGCCGATCGCACCGGCTCGGCCGGCGGCACCGGCGCGTACCAGGGGACCGTGCTGGACGGAAAGTCCCAGGCGGTCAACCATTTAGCGGATCAGCCGTGGGACCCGATGATCGACTACCAGATGATGAGCCGCTTCGTGCGGGGCTTCTCCAGCCTGATGCACGCCGACAAGCCGACGGTGGTCAAGATCCACGGCTACTGCGTGGCCGGCGGCACCGATATCGCACTGCACGCCGATCAGGTGATCGCCGCCGCCGACGCCAAGATCGGCTACCCGCCGACCCGGGTGTGGGGCGTTCCGGCGGCCGGCCTGTGGGCACACCGGCTCGGCGACGCCCGCGCGAAAAGGCTGTTGTTCACCGGTGATTGCATCACCGGCGCGCAGGCCGCCGAGTGGGGCTGGGCGGTCGAGGCGCCGGATCCGGTCGACCTCGACGAGCGCACCGAACGGCTGGTCGAGCGGATTGCCGCGGTGCCGGTCAACCAGCTGATCATGGTCAAGCTCGCGCTGAATTCCGCGCTGCTGCAACAGGGCGTGGCGACCAGCAGGATGGTCAGCACGGTGTTCGACGGCGTCGCCAGGCACACGCCCGAGGGCCACGCCTTCGTCGCCGATGCGGTCGAGCACGGGTTCCGCGAGGCGGTGCGGCACCGCGACGAACCCTTCGGTGACCACGGCCGACGCGCGTCCGGGGTGTAACCATGCCGGACATGACAGCGCGGTCGGTCGTGCTCAGCGTGCTACTCGGCGCGCACCCCGCCCACGCTCGGGCGAACGAATTGGTCAGGCTCACTTCCGACTTCGGCATCAAGGAGTCGACGCTGCGGGTGGCGCTGACCCGGATGGTCGGCGCAGGCGACCTGATCCGCTCCGCCGACGGCTATCGGCTCTCGGATCGATTGTTGGCCCGCCAGCGGCGCCAGGACGATGCCATCGACCCGCGGGTGCAACCCTGGGCCGGGGAGTGGATCACACTCATCGTCACCACCGTGGGCAAGGACGCGCGGACCCGCGCGGCTCTGCGAACCGCCTTGCACGACAAGCGTTTCGGAGAGCTTCGCGAGGGGGTGTGGATGCGCCCCGACAACATCGACGGGGGGCTCGGCCCTGAGGTCGCGGCTCAGACGCGGGTGCTGCGGGCGCGCGACGACGACCCCGCCGAGCTGGCCGGGCAGCTGTGGGACCTGCCCGCCTGGGCGCAGACCGGGCGCCGGTTGCTCGACGAAATGGCCGCGGCGCCAGACATTCCCGGCCGCTTTGTGGTCGCCGCCGCGACGGTGCGCCACCTGCTCACCGATCCGGTGCTGCCCGACGAGCTACTGCCGGCCGACTGGCCGGGCGCCCGGCTGCGGGCGGCCTACCACGACTTCGCCGCGGAGCTGCTCGAGCGGCGCGAACCACTATTTGCGGAGGTGACATGACAGATCCGGTGCGGGTCGAGCGCAACGGCCCGGTGACCACGGTGATCATCAACCGCCCGGGCGCGCGCAACGCGGTCAACGGCCCGACGGCCGCCGCGCTGTATGCGGCCTTCGAGGAGTTCGACCGCGACGACACCGCATCGGTGGCCGTGCTGTGGGGCGAGGGTGGAACCTTCTGTGCGGGGGCCGATTTGAAGGCCTTCGGCACGCCCGATGCCAACGCCGTGCACCGCACCGGCCCCGGCCCCATGGGCCCGACGCGGATGGTGCTGTCCAAACCCGTCATCGCCGCGGTGAGTGGCTACGCCGTCGCCGGGGGTCTGGAACTGGCCATCTGGTGTGACCTGCGGGTGGTCGAGGAGGACGCCGTGTTCGGCGTGTTCTGCCGGCGCTGGGGGGTGCCGCTGATCGACGGCGGCACCGTGCGGCTGCCGCGCCTGATCGGCCACAGCCGGGCGATGGACATGATCCTCACCGGCCGCGCGGTGGCCGCCGCCGAAGCCCAGGCCATCGGGTTGGCGAATCGCGTTGTCCCCAAAGGTCAGTCGCGCCAGGCGGCCGAGGAATTGGCGGCTCAACTGGCGGCGCTGCCGCAGCAGTGCCTGCGCTCCGACCGGCTCTCGGCGCTACATCAGTGGGGGACAACGGAATCCGATGCGCTCGACTTCGAATTCGCCAGCATCTCCCGGGTGGCCGCGGAGGCGAACGAAGGGGCCGGGCGCTTCGCGGCGGGCGCCGGCCGGCACGGGGCGCCGGCCGGCTGACGCCTCAGCTGCCCTTGTTGATCGTGTTGCTCTGGCCGATCTTGTCGACCTTGGGGTCACCGTCTTTGTAGGTGATGGTGTTGTTCATGCCCAGCACGGTGATGCGGGTGTTGACCTTGTCGAACGTGATCTTGTTGTTGGTGCCGGTGACGGTGGCCGTCTCGCAGGTGCCCGTGACGGTCAGGGTGTTGTCCGAGCCGCCGACGTTCAGCGACTTGCCGCTGGCGCAGTCCAGCGTGGTGGTGGTGCCCATCGATCCGTAGTTGATGGTGTTGCCGATCTCGATGGACGCGGTGGTGCTGGCCCCGCTGGTTCCCGTCGTCGGCGCGGCGCTGGCACTCGTCGTCGCGCTGCTCTTCGTGGTGGTCGTCGACGAGCCCGCCGGCGGGTTGGCCGTCGAACTGCAGCCGGACAGCACCATGGCCGCGGCGGCCGGCGTCACGGCGAGCACGGCCAAGCGCTGCGAACGGTCACGCATGTAGGCGGGCATGTGTCCTCGATTCCCCTCGATTGGCGATGATGATGTGGTGGGCGCCGCTCAGCCCGGCACCTGCTGCAGCCGGTTGGTCATGCCCAGTTCGCGGCCGCGGTCCCACAGGGCGGGCTGACCGTTCTTATAGAACACCGTCTGGTTGTAGCCGTACACGGTGATGTCATGCGAAACCGAGTCGGCGATGACGGTGTTCGACGAACCCATCACCGTGACGGCGTAGCAGTTGCCCAGCGCGGTGACCGTGATGCCGGTGCCGTTGACCATCAGCGTGGCGTCGTTGCAGTCGACCGTCTGCTCGATGTCTTGCCCGATCACGTGGGTGTCGCCGTTCTTGGCCTGCGCGACGCCCGGCGGGGCGGCGGCGCCGGCGACGACGGCGATGACACAGGCGGCCAGTGACCCGGCGACAGTCGTCCACTTCACTGCGGGTCCCCTTTTTCCGACGCTGCTCGAAACGGGCAAGCATGACATTACGTGCATTTGCCTGCCCGGTGGCAGAGTTTATTTTCCCTCGCCGGGCCCCCGCATCGCCTCCGGGGAGATGAATGTCCGAACGGGCGTCAACTAGAGTCATTAGTTAACCGCATCCCGAACATGCAAGCGAAGGGCGACCGCCATGGCAGCTCCACCGGATCCGCCCCCGGCGGCCGGGCGCCAACGCGCGGGCCGGCCCGCCTCCCGTCCGGCCAAGCTCAGCCGCGACGGGATCATCGACGGCGCGCTGACGTTCCTGGACCGCGAGGGCTGGGACGCCCTGACCATCAACGCGCTGGCGATGCAGCTCGGCACCAAGGGGCCGTCGTTGTACAACCACGTCGACAGCCTGGAGGACCTGCGCCGCGCGGTGCGGATCCGCGTGATCGACGACATCATCACGATGCTCAACCGCGTCGGCGAGGGCCGCGCCCGCGACGACGCGGTGTTGGTGATGGCGGGTGCCTACCGCAGCTACGCCCACCACCATCCGGGCCGCTACTCGGCCTTCACCCGGATGCCGCTGGGCGGGGACGATCCCGAGTACACCGCCGCGACCCGCGGGGCCGCCGCCCCGGTGATCGCCGTGCTCTCGTCCTATGGTCTGGACGGCGAGGCGGCCTTCCATGCGGCGCTGGAGTTCTGGTCCGCCCTGCACGGGTTCGTTCTGCTGGAGATGACCGGTGTGATGGACGACATCGACACCGACGCGTTGTTCTCCGACATGGTGCTGCGGCTGGCGGCCGGTCTGGAACGGCGCACCGCCGCCGATGGCGCCCGCTACTAGCCGGATGCGCCCGCCGTCGCTTTGACCTGCGAGACCGGCGGCGGGTATTGTGGTCCCTCGTGCCTGGCGGCTTACGGCGCCTACCCGTAAGGAAGTGGATGCCGGGCGAATTCGCGTGTCCACGAAGCATCGGACCTCCTCCGGTGCGCAGCGCATGCGACACACCCGGACGCGGGGTGACGCGGACGGTCATAACTGCAGTACACAGACTTGAAAACGCTAGAAGTATGCCGAACACGAACACAGAAAGCCGGTAGATGCCAACCATTCAGCAGCTGGTCCGCAAGGGTCGCCGCGACAAGGTCGCCAAGGTCAAGACCGCGGCCCTGAAGGGCAGCCCGCAGCGCCGTGGCGTATGCACCCGCGTGTACACCACCACCCCGAAGAAGCCGAACTCGGCGCTTCGCAAGGTCGCCCGCGTGAAGCTGACGAGCCAGGTTGAGGTCACGGCCTACATCCCCGGCGAAGGCCACAACCTGCAGGAGCACTCGATGGTGCTGGTGCGTGGTGGTCGTGTGAAGGACCTGCCCGGTGTCCGGTACAAGATCATCCGCGGCTCGCTGGACACCCAGGGTGTCAAGAACCGCAAGCAGGCTCGTAGCCGTTACGGCGCCAAGAAGGAGAAGAGCTGATGCCGCGCAAGGGGCCCGCGCCGAAGCGTCCGTTGGTCAATGACCCGGTGTACGGGTCGCAGCTGGTGACGCAGCTGGTGAACAAAGTTCTGCTGGACGGGAAGAAATCGCTGGCCGAGCGCATTGTTTATGGTGCGCTCGAACAGGCCCGCGACAAGACTGGCACCGACCCGGTGATCACGCTCAAGCGGGCGATGGACAACGTCAAGCCCTCCCTCGAGGTGCGCAGCCGACGCGTCGGTGGCGCTACCTACCAGGTCCCGGTCGAGGTGCGTCCGGACCGCTCGGTGACGCTGGCACTGCGCTGGCTGGTGAGCTTCTCCAAGCAACGCCGCGAGAAGACCATGGTCGAGCGGCTGGCCAACGAGATCCTGGACGCCAGCAACGGCCTCGGCGCCGCCGTCAAGCGGCGCGAGGACACCCACAAGATGGCCGAGGCCAACCGCGCCTTCGCGCACTATCGCTGGTAGGCGGCGGCGTCCAACGGCAGAGCGGCCGGGCGCAAACCGACAGCGAACTAACCAAGCAATCGAAAGAGTGGGAAGACTTCTGTGGCACAGAAGGACGTGCTGACCGACCTCACGAAGGTCCGCAACATCGGCATCATGGCGCACATCGACGCCGGCAAGACGACGACGACCGAGCGCATCCTCTACTACACCGGTATCAGCTACAAGATCGGTGAGGTGCACGACGGCGCCGCCACCATGGACTGGATGGAGCAGGAGCAGGAGCGGGGCATCACCATCACCTCCGCGGCCACCACCTGTTTCTGGAACGACAACCAGATCAACATCATCGACACCCCCGGGCACGTCGACTTCACCGTTGAGGTGGAGCGCAGCCTGCGCGTGCTCGACGGTGCCGTGGCCGTCTTCGACGGCAAGGAGGGCGTCGAGCCGCAGTCCGAGCAGGTGTGGCGGCAGGCCGACAAGTACGACGTCCCGCGCATCTGCTTCGTCAACAAGATGGACAAGATCGGGGCCGACTTCTACTTCTCCGTGCGCACCATGGAGGAGCGGCTGGGCGCCAACGTCATCCCGATCCAGATCCCCGTCGGCTCCGAGGGCGACTTCGAGGGCGTCGTCGACCTGGTCGAGATGAAGGCCAAGGTGTGGAGCGCCGAAGCCAAGCTCGGTGAGAAGTACGACGTCGTCGACATCCCCGCCGACCTGGCCGAGAAGGCCGAGGAGTACCGCACCAAGCTGCTCGAGGCCGTCGCCGAGACGGACGAGGCGCTGCTGGACAAGTACCTCGGCGGTGAAGAGCTCACGATCGAGGAGATCAAGGGCGCGATTCGCAAGCTGACCATCAGCTCGGAGGCCTATCCGGTGCTGTGCGGCAGCGCGTTCAAGAACAAGGGCGTTCAGCCCATGCTGGACGCCGTCATCGACTACCTGCCGTCGCCGCTGGACGTGCCGCCCGCCGAGGGCCACGTCCCCGGCAAGGAAGAAGAGCTGATCACCCGCAAGCCGTCGACGGACGAGCCGTTCTCGGCGCTCGCGTTCAAGGTGGCCACGCACCCCTTCTTCGGCAAGCTGACCTACGTCCGGGTGTACTCGGGCAAGGTCGACTCGGGCAGCCAGGTCATCAACTCCACGAAGGGCAAGAAGGAGCGGCTGGGCAAGCTGTTCCAGATGCACTCCAACAAGGAGAACCCGGTGGAGACCGCCTCGGCCGGTCACATCTATGCGGTGATCGGGCTCAAGGACACCACGACCGGTGACACGCTGAGCGACCCGAACCAGCAGATCGTGCTGGAGTCGATGACCTTCCCCGACCCGGTCATCGAGGTGGCCATCGAGCCCAAGACGAAGAGCGACCAGGAGAAGCTGTCGCTGTCGATCCAGAAGCTCGCCGAGGAAGACCCGACCTTCAAGGTGCACCTGGACCAGGAGACCGGCCAGACCGTCATCGGCGGCATGGGCGAGCTGCACCTGGACATCCTGGTGGACCGGATGCGGCGCGAGTTCAAGGTCGAGGCCAACGTCGGCAAGCCGCAGGTGGCCTACAAGGAGACCATCAAGCGGGCCGCGCAGAACGTCGAGTTCACCCACAAGAAGCAGACGGGTGGCTCGGGTCAGTTCGCGAAGGTGATCATCAACCTCGAGCCGTTCACCGGCGAGGACGGTGCGACCTACGAGTTCGAGAACAAGGTCACCGGTGGGCGCATCCCCAGGGAGTACATCCCGTCGGTGGACGCCGGTGCGCAGGACGCCATGCAGTACGGCGTGCTGGCCGGCTACCCGCTGGTGAACCTCAAGGTCACCCTGCTCGACGGGGCGTTCCACGAGGTCGACTCCTCGGAGATGGCCTTCAAGATCGCCGGTTCCCAGGTGCTGAAAAAGGCTGCGGCGCAAGCGCAGCCGGTCATCCTGGAACCGATCATGGCCGTCGAGGTCACCACGCCCGAGGATTACATGGGCGACGTGATCGGCGACTTGAACTCCCGCCGTGGCCAGATCCAGGCCATGGAGGAGCGGAGCGGTGCGCGCGTGGTCAAGGCGCATGTGCCGCTGTCGGAGATGTTCGGCTACGTCGGCGACCTGCGGTCCAAGACCCAAGGCCGGGCGAACTACTCCATGGTCTTCGACTCCTACGCCGAAGTGCCGGCGAACGTGTCGAAGGAGATCATCGCGAAGGCGACCGGCCAGTAAACCTTCGCTCGGAGTAATCTTGCCGGGTCATGAATGCCTTGGGCGCGGCACAACTGAAAACACCAACACTGCTTTAACAAGCACCAACTAGTCCAGGAGGACACAGAAGTGGCGAAGGCGAAGTTCGAGCGGACGAAGCCGCACGTCAACATCGGGACCATTGGTCACGTTGACCACGGCAAGACCACGCTGACCGCGGCTATCACCAAGGTTCTGCATGACAAGTACCCCAACCTGAACGAGTCGCGCGCATTCGACCAGATCGACAACGCGCCCGAAGAGCGTCAGCGCGGTATCACGATCAACATCTCCCACGTGGAGTACCAGACCGAGAAGCGTCACTACGCCCACGTCGACGCCCCGGGTCACGCCGACTACATCAAGAACATGATCACCGGTGCGGCCCAGATGGACGGCGCGATCCTGGTGGTCGCCGCCACCGACGGCCCGATGCCGCAGACCCGTGAGCACGTGCTGCTCGCGCGTCAGGTCGGCGTGCCCTACATCCTGGTCGCGCTGAACAAGGCCGACATGGTCGACGACGAGGAGCTGCTCGAGCTCGTCGAGATGGAGGTCCGCGAACTGCTGGCCGCCCAGGAGTTCGACGAGGACGCCCCGGTCGTGCGGGTCTCGGCGCTCAAGGCGCTCGAGGGCGACGCCAAGTGGGTCGAGTCGGTCGAGCAGCTGATGGAGGCCGTCGACGAGTCCATCCCGGACCCGGTCCGCGAGACGGAGAAGCCGTTCCTGATGCCCGTCGAGGACGTCTTCACCATCACCGGTCGTGGCACCGTGGTCACCGGTCGTGTCGAGCGCGGCATCATCAACGTCAACGAAGAGGTCGAGATCGTCGGCATCAAGCCGACCAGCACCAAGACCACCGTCACCGGCGTGGAGATGTTCCGCAAGCTGCTCGACCAGGGGCAGGCCGGCGACAACGTCGGGCTGTTGCTGCGTGGTATCAAGCGTGAGGACGTCGAGCGCGGTCAGGTCGTGACCAAGCCCGGCACCACCACCCCGCACACCGAGTTCGAGGGTCAGGTCTACATCCTGTCCAAGGACGAGGGCGGCCGGCACACGCCGTTCTTCAACAACTACCGTCCGCAGTTCTACTTCCGCACCACCGACGTGACCGGTGTGGTGACGCTGCCGGAGGGCACCGAAATGGTGATGCCCGGTGACAACACCAACATCTCGGTGAAGCTGATCCAGCCCGTCGCCATGGACGACGGTCTGCGGTTCGCGATCCGTGAGGGTGGCCGCACCGTCGGCGCCGGCCGGGTCGTCAAGATCATCAAGTAGTTTCCAACCACCGCAAAGCCCGGATCGCCGACTCGGCGATCCGGGCTTTGTGCATCTCCGGCGATGTCGGGCCCGGCCAGCGCGGGAGAAATCATGCGGCGAGGCGGCCGGCTGGTTTAGGATTTGCTCATAATTCTCCTGACTGTCGGGCGGGTGAGGTGCCGATGTCATACGTTCAAGCGACTCCCGAATTCGTGGCGGCGGCCGCGGGGGATCTGGCCCGGATCGGGTCGACGATCACCTCCGCCAACACCGCCGCGCTGGGGCCCACCTCGAGCGTCCTGGCCCCCGGCGCCGACGAGGTGTCGGCCAGCATCGCCGCACTGTTCGATGCGCACTCCCAGGTCTATCAGGCGCTGAGCGCCCAGGCCGCCGCGTTCCACAGCCAGTTCGTGCAGCTGATGAACGGCGGTGCGGCGCAGTACGCCTTCGCCGAGGCCGCCAACACGACGCCCCTGCAGACCGCGGCGGGCCCGGCGTCGATGGCCGCACAGGTCCCCGCGGTGAGCGCCGGCGCCGTGGGCACCTCCGCGCCGACCGCGCCCGCGGGACCCCTGGCGGCGGCGGTGGCGCCGGCCGCGGCGGCGGCCACCCCGGCACCGGCCGGCACGCCGGTCGCGGCGGCCCCGGCGGGATCGGCCACGCTGGCCTCGGCCACCACGCCCGCCGGCGCGGCGCGGGTGGCGACCCCGGCCTACGCTCCGGCGACGTCGCCGGCCACCGTCCAGCCGGCGGCATCGGCGGCCACCCCGGTCGCCAACCCCGCCGCGTCCATGCAGACCGCGGCGCCGCCGCAGGCCACTCCGGCCTCCACCATGCCGGTCTCGGCGCGGACCGCGCCGCACGCCCCGGCGCCCGCGCAGCCGGCGCACCCCGCGGAGCAGGCGACGCCGCCGGTGCGGCGCGTGCCGATCGTGCCGCCCGAACCGGTGTAGGCGGCCGGAAGCGGTTTGCGCGTATCGCCGTCGCCGTGGCACCGGCAGCGCTAATCTGACACGGATTCCCCAGTAAGCCGAGGAGGGGCCTGTGTTAGCGCGCTACCTGAAGGCACAGCTGATAGTTTTGCTGTGCGGTGGACTGGTCGGGCCGATCTTCTTGGTCGTGTACTTCACCCTCGGGCTCGACAACCTGCTGCAGTGGATGTTCTACGTCGGCCTGCTCATCACCGTGGCCGACGTGTTGGTCGCGCTCGCGTTGGCGAATTACGGGGCCAAGTCGTCGGCCAAGGTGGCCGCGCTCGAGCAGAACGGGGTGCTGGCGCTCGCCCAGATCACCGGGATCACCGAGACGGGCACGTGGGTCAACAACCAGCAGGTCGTCAAGGTGCACCTGCACATCGCCGGACCCGGGCTGGTGCCGTTCGACAGCGAGGACCGGGTGATCGCCAGCGTGACCCGGCTCGGCAACCTCAACGCCCGCAAGGTGGTGGTCCTGGTGAACCCCACCACCAGCGAATACCGGATCGACTGGGAGCGAAGCGCTTTGGTCAACGGGTTGGTGCCCGCGCAGTTCACGGTCGCCGAAGACAACACGACCTACGACCTGAGCGGGCAGGCCGGTCCGCTGATGGAGATCCTGCAGATCCTCAAGGCCAACAACGTCGCACTGAACCAGATGGTCGACATCCGGTCCAACCCGGCATTGCGCGCCCAGATCCAGGCGGTGGTGCGCCGCGCGGTGCAACAACAGGCGCCGGCCGCCCAACCGGCGCCGGCCGCGGCGGCGCCCGCGGCGGCAGCCGTCGTCACCCCTCCCGAGCCGACGATCGCCGCGCGGCTACAAGAGCTCAAGGAGCTGCACGCCAGTGGGGCTTTGACCGACGCCGAATACAGCAGCCGGCGCGCCGCGATCATCTCCGAAATCTAGGAGCCCCGCCCGGCGCGGCCGGGTGAATTAGAACACGTTTCAGTTGCGCTGCTAGCCTGGCTTGGTCTATCGGCGGTCGAAGGGATTACGCGTGGCTGGACAGGGCGGATCACTGCAGGGGCGGGTCGCATTCATCACCGGGGCCGCCCGCGGGCAGGGGCGCTCGCACGCGGTGCGGCTGGCCCGCGAGGGCGCCGACATCATCGCGCTGGACATCTGCGCTCCGGCGTCGGCCAGCGTGACGTACACCCCGGCCACCCGCGAAGACCTCGACGAGACGGCCCGCCTGGTGGAGAACGAGGGACGCAAGATCCTCACCCGCGAGGTCGACGTCCGCGACGACGCCGCGCTGCGGGACCTGGTGGCCGACGGCATCGAGCAGTTCGGCCGGCTCGACATCGTGGTGGCCAACGCCGGGGTGCTGAGCTGGGGCCGCGTGTGGGAGCTCACCGACGAGCAGTGGGACACGGTCATCGGCGTCAACCTGACCGGCACCTGGCGCACGCTGCGCGCCACCGTTCCCGCCATGATCGAGGCGGGCAACGGCGGCTCCATCGTGGTGGTCAGCTCGTCGGCGGGAATCAAGGCCACCCCGGGCAACGGCCACTATTCGGCCAGCAAACACGGGCTCACCGCGCTGACCAACACCCTGGCCATCGAGCTCGGTGAATTCGGCATCCGGGTCAACTCCATCCACCCGTACTCCGTGGACACCCCGATGATCGAACCCGAAGCGATGATGGAGATTTTCGCCAGGCATCCCAGCTTCGTGCACAGCTTCCCGCCAATGCCGGTGCAGCCCAACGGCTTCATGACGGCCGACGAAGTGGCCGACGTGGTGGCCTGGCTTGCCGGCGACGGCTCGGGCACCCTCACCGGCACCCAGATCCCGGTGGATAAGGGTGCCCTAAAGTACTGAGCGGCCAGCGTGCTAAGAACTCCACGTGAGTAGTGACGACAGCGCCACCAACGGAATCGTGATCGTCGGCGGTGGATTGGCCGCCGCCCGCACCGCCGAGCAGCTGCGGCGCTCGGAGTATTCCGGGCCCATCACGATCGTCAGCGACGAGGTGCACCTGCCCTACGACCGCCCGCCGTTGTCCAAAGAGGTGCTGCGTAAAGAGGTCGACGCCACCGAGCTCAAGCCACGTGAGTGGTACGACGAGAACGACATCACCCTGCGACTGGGTTCGGCCGCGACGGGTCTGGACACCGCGGCGCAGACGGTGACTCTCGCCGACGGAACGTCGCTTCGCTACGACGAACTCGTCATCGCGACGGGCCTGGTGCCCCGGCGCATTCCGGCGATCCCGGATCTCGAGGGCATCCGCGTGCTGCGGTCCTTCGACGAAAGCCTGGCGCTGCGCGAGCACGCGTCGGCCGCGCAGCGTGCCGTCGTCATCGGCGCCGGGTTCATCGGCTGCGAGGTGGCGGCCAGCCTGCGCAGCCTGGGCGTGGACGTGGTACTGGTGGAACCGCAGCCGACCCCGCTGGCCGCGGTCCTCGGCGAGCAGATCGGCGAGTTGGTGGCCCGGCTGCACCGCGCCGAAGGAGTCGACGTTCGCCTCGGCGTCGGGGTCGCCGAGGTGCGTGGTGACTCCCGCGTCGAGTCGGTGGTGCTCAGCGACGGCACCGAGTTGCCGGCCGACATCGTGGTGGTCGGCATCGGGTCACGCCCGGCGACCGATTGGCTCGAGGGCAGCGGAGTCGAAGTCGACAACGGCGTCGTCTGCGACGAGGCCGGACGCACCAGCGCACCGAATGTGTGGGCGCTCGGTGACGTCGCATCGTGGCGCGACGCGACGGGACACCAAGGGCGCGTTGAGCATTGGAGCAACGTCGCCGATCAGGCCCGGGCCGTCGTGCCCGCGATGCTGGGCCAGGATGTGCCGCCGATGGTGGTCGTCCCCTACTTCTGGAGCGACCAGTACGACGTCAAGATCCAGTGCCTGGGCGAGCCGGAGGCCGGTGACATCGTCCACATCGTCGAGGACGACGGCCGCAAGTTCCTCGCCTACTACGAACGCGACGGGGCCCTGGTCGGGGTGGTCGGCGGCGGGATGCCCGGCAAGGTCATGAAGGTCCGCGCCAAGATCGCGGCGGCCGTGCCGATCGCCGAAATACTGGGCTGAGCCGCCGCTAGCACGACGGCGGCCGCGTGCTGCACGACCAGACGACGTTCATGGGGACGTTCATGGGGACCTGAGCCAGTCCACCGGCGGTCCGTGCGGATGGCACTCGCCCAGCAGCCGCGGATCGCCGCCGGGCCAGACGCGGGCGCGCACCACGAATTGGATCGGTGCGCCCGGGCCGGCGCGGGTGGGCTCCATCGTGAGGTGGGCGAACGGTGCGCGCGCGTCGGCCTGCGCGGCCAGCGCGTCGACGTGGGCGCGCACCGCTGTGCGTTCCTCGGCGGACAGGTATTGCCAGGTGATGGAATGCCACAAGACGGTCAGCGCGCCGTCGGCCGGCGTCAGGCCGGCGACGGCGTCGGCGGCCGTTCTTCGCTCGAGCGCCGCCGGGACCCGGCGGGCCACCTCGATGGCGCCGCGCAGCCGGGCCAGCCGGGCGTCCTGGTCGGGCCACACGTAGCTCAGCACCGTCATCTCCCCGTCGGTGGTCCCGACGTCGATGGGCGCGATGTCATACCCGTGGCGCGCCACGATCGAGAGGTCGCGGCGGGGCGGCAGCGCGCCGCGCCACGCATCGTCGACCGTCACCGGTGAGCCGGCCGGTCCCCACTGGCCACCGGCGAAGCGGTAGCGGTAGTGATCGGCACGCAGGTTCAGCCCCGCGCTCGACCCGATCTCGAAAAGCCTTATCGGTAAGCCGAATTCATTGATGCACAGCAGTCCGCCGATCAGTGCGGCGGATCTGCCCACCTCGTTGGTTTGCGGCGGCTGGCCCAGCGACGCGCGCAGCACCTCGACGTGGCCGGCCGCGGTGTCCAGGATTTCCGGCCACGCGCGGCCGGCATCCCACCCGCCGCCGGTGCTGGGGTAGAAGCGGCGCAACCGCGCCGCCCGGCCGTCGAGCACCAGCCGGTGTAACCCGCCGAGCAACCGCAGCGGCACCGCGTCGCGCGACGGGGCATCCTCGCGCCCGGACAGGACGGTCGCGAACACGCCGCCGGCCGCCACGTCGCCGGCCACGAGTTCGAACAGATCGCCATACATCTTCGAGCCCGACGACGCGCAGAATTTGCCCTGTGCCCGCAAGGTGTGGATCAGGTGCTCGGCCGTCACCTGTCCAGCCCGTCCAGCCCGGCGCCGACGGCGTCGAAGGCGTTGCCGAGGGCAACCGGCAGCGGGACGGACTCATCGCTCAGCCAGTGTTCGTAGGCCGACAGTGCGACGCCGAGCATGGTCCAGGCGACGGTCTGGGGCAGCAGGTCGGTGGTCTTGCAGTCCAGGCGGCGGGCCACGAACCCCGCGATCACCTCGCGCCAGCCCGCGTACATCGTCATCGAATACGCCTGCAGCTCAGCGGTTTGCAGGATCACCCGCATGCGCTGGCGATGCCGGGCGGTCTCGGATTCGTCAAAAGTGTTGAATGCCAACAGGGCAGCGCGCAGCGCATCGCCCAGGCGCACGCCGGAATCGACGTTGTCGAGCAGATCACGCAGGTGGGCAAGGTGATTGTCGAAGTCTCCCCAGGGGATGGCGTTCTTGGACGCGTAGTAGCGAAACAGCGTCCGGCGCGAGATGCCGGCGGCCTGGGCAACGTCGTCGACGCTCACGTCGGCGAAGCCGCGCGCGCTGAACATGTCGATGGCGACGTCGGTGATGTGGTGCGGGGTGGTCGAGCGGCGCCTGCCCACCCGCTGCTGCGGCATCATCGGACCCCGCCCTTCCATTTCGGCACTCGATGCCATATTCTGACGGCGAGTGTGACTCAGATCCCATCGTTGTCAAGACCGCACGAAAGGCAAGGCCCCGTGGACCACGAGACCGAAACTGACACCCAGCTCGTCACCGAGACCCTGGTCGAAGAGGTATCGATCGACGGCATGTGCGGGGTCTACTGACTGTGCCCCTGCCCGCGCAGGCCCGGACGGCGACCCCGTTCGATCCTGATCGCGGCTGGCGACTGCACCACCGTGAGGATGGTGCGGTTCTTCAGAAACGACAGCTTGCGGGTACCGAAGTGGTAGAGCAGCGCGCCGAACGGTTCCGGTCGAACCGCCACCTGGGGGTGCAGTCGCCAGCCGCGATCAGGATCGAACGGGGTCGCCGTCCGGGCATGTGCGGGCAGGGGCACAGTCAGTAGA
>NZ_LZKY01000173.1:0-7023 GCF_001673055.1 Mycobacterium sp. 1245801.1 | reverse complement strand
TGGCCGTCTGGCTCGGGTCGCTCGGCCTGCTCGCCGCCGCGATGAGCGGCTGCCAGCACGCGCACCGGCCCGCACCGTCCAGCTCATCGACCACCGCGCCGCCGAGCACCATCGCGCCCCCGCCACCGCCACCCCCACCGGTGGTCAAGATCGCCCCATTGCCGGTGCGGCCGGTGACGAAGTCGCAGCCCACGACTCCCGCCGTCAAGTGCCCGGCCACCGATCCGAACGCCCCGACCAAGCCGACGGACACCCTGACCACCTGTGACATCGGGCGAACCACCGTCTACACGTTGGGCCCCGAGACCATGCAACTGGGCCTCGTGCACGTGGACCCGCCGAAATCGTTGACTGCGGACTATTACGAACTGACCCTTGTGCTGGATCCCCCGTCGACGGCCGCCTGGGCCGCATTCACCGGCGAGCATCTGCAAGACCACATGGCCTTCATCCGGGACAACATGGTGCTCGAGGCGCCGATCATCGAGCAACCGGCCACCTCGGGGCGGATCGTGCTGACCACCCAAACGGCCCAGGGCGCTGCGCAATTGGCGCAACTTGTGGGCCGCCCCGCATGACACCATCGGGGCGGGCGTACCGCCTCGGCATCGGCATGCTCAGCGTATTCGGGCTGCCACCAATCGAATTGGTGGGTCTCGCCGCGAAGCTGGGATGCCGCCACATCTCGGTCGCCGTGCAGGGGATGCCGCTGGTACCGCTGGGTTATCCTCGTTTCTCGTTGAGGGACGACGCCGCGCTGCGCGGCGACCTGCTCGCGGCGCTGCGCGATCGGGGCGTGAGCATCTCGCTGGGCGACGGGTTTCTGGTGGTGCCCGGCGCCGACGTCAGCGCCCTGCGCGGTGATCTCGACGTGATGGCCGAGCTCGGTGTCCCCCGAATCAATGTGGTCAGCGTGGACCCCGACCTTGCCCGGACCCTTGACCAGTTCGCCGCACTGACCGAGCTTGCGGCGCAGCGCAATATCGAGACGGTCGTCGAACCGGTGCCCGGCCTGACGATCGGCGACCTGAGCGCCGCCCTGGCCGCCGCGGAATACGTCGCACGCCGCGAATTCCGCTTGTTGATCGACACCATGCACTTGGTGCGGTCGGGCTCCGGCGCCGCCGAACTGGCCGCTATCGATGCCGATCGCATCGGCTACGCCCAACTCAACGACACGACGCTGCGGCCGCGCATCGACAACTACCTGGAGGAGGCCATGTTCGAGCGCATGGTTCCCGGTGAGGGCGAACTTCCGCTGCACGACCTGCTTGCCGCGCTTCCCGCCGATACGGTGCTCGAAATCGAAGTGCCGCGGCGATCGTTGGCGTTGGCGGGGGTGAGCCCGCTGGACCGCCTACGTCCGTGCGTCGAGGCCGCACGCCGCTTGCTGTCGGAGGTTCAGGCCGGGTAACGCAGCGGTAGCCCCGAGTTTCCGGTTAGGGTCAGCGGATGGGGCAGGTAACGGAGCGCTGGCGTGCGGCTCGGGTGGCATCGGCGTTGTACAACACGGCCGCAATGCATGACAGCGTCGCTGCGGTGGGCGCAAAAGCGTTGTGGGGGTTGGCGTTACATGAGCTGCTGGAAGTGGTTCGGCGCGTCGGTGAAGCTCCCGCCGGCGCCCGTGTGCTGGACATCCCGTGCGGTGGCGGATTTGCCTTTCGCGGCCTGCGCCCCGGGCAGGATTGCCGCTACGTGGCCGCCGACATTTCCTCGGACATGCTCGGGCGGGCACGCCGTCGGGCAACTCAGCTGGACGTGGCCGACCTGATGGAGTTCACCGATGCCGATATCACGGATCTGCCCTTCCCGGACAACACCTTCGACCTGGCCTTGACGTTCAACGGTCTGCACTGTCTTCCCGACCCACGAGCGGCGGTCGTCGAACTCGCCCGCGTGCTGAAGCCGGGTGGGATTCTTCGCGGGAGCACCTGTGTACGCGGTCGCGGCTGGCGCCAGGATCGTTTTGTGACCGCGCTGCGGGCGGCGGGCTTTTTCGGCGATACGCCCCGGGCCGGTGACGTGCAACGCTGGCTGGCGGACGCGGGACTCGAAGTCTTGGCGGCACGGCACAGCGGTGCGGTCGAGCTGTTCGAGGCCCGAAGACCCAGCGGGTGATCCCTAGCGAACGTTACGGTCAGCGTCCTCAGAGTTGCAGGTCGTACACCGAGATGGGGTCGAGGATCACGCCGGTTTCCTCAACGTAGCGATCCCACAGCGCCAGCAGCTCGGCCAGCTTGTCGGGCCGGGAGGCGGCCAGATCGTCGATCTCACCGGGATCGGCGGACAGATCGTAGAGCTGCCAGTCGCCCGGCCCGTACGGCGCGGGCAGGTACAGCGCCTTCCAGTCGCCCTGGCGGATGGCGCGGCGGCCGAACAACTCCCAGCCGGTGCCGGTGTCGGCGTCGTGCACGGTCTCGGTGGCGCCCGTCAGGTAATCCACCAGTGAGCGGCCGCGCATGGGCGCCACCTCGCGCCCGCCGTACGACGTGCCCGGGTGCGTGGTGCCGGCCAATTCCAGCAGGGTCGGCGCGATGTCCATGACCGTGCTGAACGCGGTGCCGATCTCTTGCTGGCGGGCGAAGCCGGGCCAGGTGACGAAGCCGGTCACGCGGATCCCGCCCTGGGTGGTGAACGCCTTGTGCAGGCGCGACGGCGCGGTGGCGGCCTGCGCCCAGCGCGGGCCGTACCAGATGAACGACGTGGGCCGGCCCAGGTTCTCCAGGCTGTTGTCGCAATGCTTTTCGATCTGTGCGGCGATTTGGGGGCCGCGCAGTGGCATCGCCTCCACGATCGCGCCCTCGGCGCCGTTGTCGGACAGGAAGATGACGACGGTGTTGTCGAGTTCGCCGCTGGCCGTGAGGTAGTCGATGACCCGGCCGACGTTGTGGTCCATCCGGTCGACCATCCCGGCGTAGACCTCCATGCTGCGCGCCGAGCGCGCGCGCTGCTCGTCGGTCATGTCGGCCCACTCGGGCGCGCCGTCGGCCACCACCGGGTGTGCGACGACGTCGGGCGCACAGAGGCCGAGCCGCTTGAGTGCGGCCAGCCGCTCCTCGCGCAGCGCGTCCGGCCCGGCGTCGTAGCGGCCCCGATATTTCGCGATGGATTCGTCGGGCGCCTGCAGCGGCCAGTGCGGAGCCTGGAACGGCAGATAGGCGAAGAACGGCCGGTCGTCGTCTGCGTCGCGCTCATCCAGATACCGCAACAGCGTGTCGGTGTAGGCGTCCGACGAATAGAAGTCGTCGCCGACGGTGACGAACCGGTCGTCCTCGGTGTAAAGCGTTGGCACGGGCGAGAATCCGCGCGCTCCCGCTCCGCCGTAGTGACTGGCGCCGGCCGGCAGCAGGGCGAACGAGCGCTCGAAGCCGCGCGCCCACGGCGAGGTCTCGATGGTGGCGCCGAGGTGCCATTTGCCCGACATCAGCGTCAGATATCCCGCGTCGCGCAACAGTTCGGGCAGCGCGACGACCCGGTCGTTCAGGTAGCCCTCGTACCCGGGTGCGCCGCGGAAGTCCGGGGAAGCGACCTCGAGCATCGTGCCGATGCCGGCGATGTGGTGGTCGGTCCCGGTCAACAGCATGGCCCGGGTGGGCGAGCAGGCCGGGGCCGAGTGGAAATCGGTGAGCCGGACACCGGCGTGGGCCAGCCGGTCCAGATTGGGCGTCTCGATTTCGCCGCCGAATGCGCCGAGATCGGAGAATCCGAGGTCGTCTGCAACGATGACGAGGAAGTTGGGGCGCGTCACGCTCAAGCATCCTGCCAGGTCGGTCGCCATGGCGGAATGATGCGCACCCGCTCGACGTCGATACTGTCGAGGCGGGCTCTATCCGCCCGCACTGCGAACAGCGAAGGGGCATGAAGATGTTGACGCAGTTTGGAATGTCCATCCCGCTGGTGGCGGCTCCGATGTCGGGTGGCCCGACCACCCCGGCCATGGTCTCGGCCGCCTCCCGCGCCGGCGCCCTGGGCTTGCTCGCGGCCGGATACAAGACCGTCGAGGCCATCGAGGCCGAGATCAAAACCGTTCGCGCCGAGGGAATCCCGTTCGGGGTCAACGTCTTCGCGCCCAATCCGGTGCCGGTCGATCCGCAACGCTACCGCACCTACGCGGCGATCGTGCAGGCCGACGCCGACCAGTTCGGGCTGAGGCTGCCGCCCGAACCCATCGAGGACAACGACAAATTCGACGAGAAGATCGCGCTGTTGCTCGACGACCCCGTTCCGATGGTGTCGTTCACTTTCGGCATACCGTCGCGCGACGTGATCGCCGCGCTGCGACGCGCGGGCAGCGTCGTGGTCCAGACGGTCACCACGGCCGACGAGGCGGCGCAGGCGTACGACGCCGGCGTCGACATGCTCGCCGTGCAGGCCGCCGACGCCGGTGGGCACTCCGGCACCCTCTCGCCGCAGCGGCCGTTGACGCCGGTGCCGATCGTCGACCTGGTCCGGCAGGTCGTCGCGCGGGTGCCCCTGCCCGTGCTGGCCACCGGCGGGCTGGCCACCCCCGCCGCGGTGGCCGAGGTGATCCGCGCCGGTGCGACCGCGGCGGCGGTGGGCACCGTGCTGCTGCGCGCCACCGAGAGCGGCGCCTCGGCCACTCATCAAGCGGCCCTGATCGATCCCGCCTACACCGAGACGGTGCTGACCCGGGCCTTCACCGGCCGGCCCGCCCGCGGCCTGCGCAACGCGTTCATCGAGGCCCATGAAGCCGAGGCGCCACCGGGCTACCCCGCCATCCATTACCTGACCAGCCCGCTGCGCAAGGCCGCCGCGGCCGCGGGCAAGCCGGACTACGTCCACCTCTGGGCGGGCACCGGATATCGGCACGCGACCGCGGAACCCGCCGCCGACATCCTGCGCCGGCTGGCCTCCGACCTGTGACCGATCAGTACTCGAAGCGGTTCAGCACGTCGTAGTGGCGGCCGGCGGTCAGCCACGTCACCCGGTAGATCAACCGCACCGCGGCCGAAGGGATTCGCTGGTAATCGGCCAGCACGGGTGTCTGCTCGAGGAAGCGCAGCCGCGGATTCCACGTCGCGATCTCGCGCGCGTCACGGATGCCCCATTTGATGATTCCCCGGGTGAAGATCCTCGACATCAGCGGCGCCACGGCAGACAGCGTGTCGAAATGCATTTCGCCGCCGGCGAATCGGTCGATCAGCCGCTGCAGTAGCCGCCGGACGTCGTCCTCGGGCAGGTACATCAGCAGGCCCTCGGCAACGATCAGCGTCGGACGGCCGGTCGGGACCTGATCGAGCCACTGCAGTTCGGTCACCGACGAGCCGATCATCCGGTAGCCCTCGGTATCGTCGTAAAGCCTGCTGCGCAGCCCGATCACGCTCGGCTGATCGACGTCGAACCAGGTCACCGACGGCGGCACACCGAGGCGAAACGCGCGCCCGTCCAAACCACAGCCCAGGTGCAGGACGACCGCGTCCGGATGGCGGGCGAGGAAGTCGGCGCACCAGTTGTCGAGCTGCTTGGCCCGCAGCGCGACGAGGTACTGATTGGCCGCCGGCCACGACATCCGATGGATTCGCTGGAAGTCGTAGTCGATGCGGTCCACGGCTTCGGCGGCCGCCTTGTCCCCCAGAATCGGCCGCTCCGAACGGCTTTCGTGGGCACGCAGGTAGAGCGTGACGAGATTCGTCCACTCCACCGATCCCCAGGACACGGAACTGAAGTCGACTTTGTCCGTCGCGGTCATGGTTGTTTCCTTTTCGCCCGGTATTCGGTCCACATGCGCATGAGTTGCTCGCCGTAGGCCTGGGTGCAGAACTCACAGAAATCGCGGAAATCCTCGACGCGCTGCCGCTGTTCGGCGCGGTCCTCGCCCAGCATCGACAGCGCGTACTCGGCGGGTTCGATGCCCAACCGCATCAGCGACAGCTGAGTCGCCAGGACGCTGGTGAAGCCGCCCGGCCTGACGCGGTAGACGTGCTGACGGTTGGGGCTGGGCAACCGCTCCACCATGCCGCCATCCAGCAGTTGCCGGGCGACGGTGCTGATCGACGCCTTGCTCACCGATAACGCCTCGGTCAGCTGGGTCAACGACTGCTGCGGCGGATCGCAGATCAACAGCCACCCGTACACCCGGCCCATGGTCCGGGTGGCGCCGAGCAGCTCGAAGAAGAGCCCGAGGCGGTCGACGAACTCGGCCTCGTCCGGCGCCATCAAATCTCCCAACTACGTTCAGTACGTACTAAACGTAGCTTATAGGACGTCAGGTCGGCCAGTGTGAGGTCAACTGGCCGCCCCCTGCGCCGCGGCGGCCCGCATGCCCAGCACGCTGTCGATCGCGACCGGTGGCGATTCCGATTAAGGTCCCGGCACCTCGTTACGATCGAAGTTACGAAAGCGATACGGGCGATGGCTCTCTTGTGCGCGATACCCACGCAACGGGCGATTTTCGGCTTTTGCGCATTGTGCTCGGGCGCCCGCGCGGACCGGTCAGAACGCTTCGGGATCCCGTTGCACCTCAGCCGGCACCGGGTGCCGGTACAACCGAGAGGCGTTCTCCCAGCTGAACTTTCGGATGACCTCGAGTGGCAGATCACCGATTTGTTCGTGAATGGTCTGCTGGGTGTGCGGCCAGGTCGAGTCGCAATGCGGGTAGTCGGCCTCCAGCATGATGTTGTCGACGCCGATCCGGTCGCGCTGCACGAACGAGGACTTGTCCTCGACCGCGCAGAACCAGAAGTTGCGGGTCAGCACCTCGGCGGGGGTCAGGGTCTCGCCGAGCGCCTGCCAGGTGCCGTACATGGCGTGATAGCTGAGCATGTGGTCGAGGCGGTCGAGCAGCCCCGCCACCCAGCCGATGCCGCCCTCGGACAGGCAGATCTTGAGGTCGGGGAACCGGCTGGGCAGCCCGGAGTACAACCAGTCGACCGCCGCGGAGATGGCGTAGGCGAAGAACAGCACGCCCTGCACGTCCGGCGGCGCATCGGCGGTGGTGGACGGTGACGACCCCGACGACCCGATGTGCAGATTCACCACGGTGCCGGTCTCGGCGCAGGCCGC
>NZ_LZKY01000172.1:0-15460 GCF_001673055.1 Mycobacterium sp. 1245801.1 | reverse complement strand
CGCAGGTCTGGGCCGAGGGCGTGGGCCGCCGCTTGCAATCCGACGATGCGCCAGGGAATCGAACAGTCATGACCGCGATGAAGTTTGTGCTGGCAAATTGGGGAACGCGTGGCGAGGTCGAGCCGTACCTAACGATCGGCCGTGAATTGGTTCGCCGCGGGCATGACGTGAGTATGGCCGTCGCTCCCGAAATGGTCGATTTCGTCGAGTCAGTCGGACCCGCTGGGGTCGCCTATGGGCCAGAGTTGAAAGCCGTCCTGGACCCGCACCGCGACTACTGGACGTATTGGTTCGGCAACCCGTGGAAAATCCGGAAATTGGACCGGATGTGGCGAGAGGTGGTGCAACCTCTTACCGAGTGCCGAGCGGAGGTCAGCAGGACGCTGACGGCTCTAGCAGATGGAGCCGACCTCCTGCTTACCGGCATGAACTATGAAGACACGGCCGCGAACGTCGCGGAGTACTGCGGCATTCCGCTCGCCACGTTGCATCACTTCCCGTGGCGGCCCAACGGCAGGCTCGTGCCCTTCCTGCCGGCACCGGTGGGCCGAGTCGGCATGAGCTTCTACGACTGGTTGTTGTGGCGTGGATCGAAGTCGGCCGATGACGCGCAGCGGCGCGAACTCGGATTGCCCAAGACAGCAAGTCCTTGGACGCGACGAATCGCCGAACACGGATCGCTGGAAATTCAGGCATACGACGACGTGATTTTCCCGGGCCTGGCGGCCGAATGGGCGCGATGGAAGCATCAACGGCCCTTCGTGGGCGCACTGACGATGGAGTTGCCGACGAGCGCCGACGACGAGGTCGCATCGTGGGCTTCTGCCGGCACACCGCCGATTTTCTTCGGCTTCGGCAGCATGCCGGTGCAATCTCCGTCCGACACGGTCGAGATGATCAGCGGCGCATGCGCCCAGTTGGGTGAGCGGGCACTGATTTGCGCCGGCTGGAGCGACTTTGCCGACGTCCCGCATGTTGACCATGTCAAGGTGGTGCACGCGGTCAACTACGCATCCATTTTTCCCCTCTGCCGCGCCGTCGTGCACCACGGCGGCTCGGGCACCACGGCGGCAGGTCTGCGCGCCGGGATCCCCGCGCTGATCCTCTCCGTCGACGTCAACCAGATCCTCTGGGGAGCTCAGGTTAAACGGCGCCTCAAGGTGGGCACGCACCGCCGCCTGTCGGCCACTAGCCGGCGATCGCTCGTCGCGGACCTGCAACGGATCTTGGCGCCGGAGTATGCAATCCGCGCCCGCGAACTTGCCGGCCGGATGACTGCAGCCGCCCAAAGCGTCGCGACAGCCGCAGATCTCGCCGAAGACTTCGCCAGTTCGAGGCGGTTGACCTAGTTGCCGGCGGAGCGTCTGGCGCCTCTTACGGCCTGTGGGGCTCTCAAACCCGAGACGGATGATGGCCATGCCCCTGCGGTGTCGCAGAATTCTCAGCAAAATGGGGGACGGATTTTTCTCATCTCCGTGGCGGATCGGCGGCACACTGTGGCTGAACGACGTCGAGTGTCGACGGCCTCGGCCAGGGTCGGCCAGCGGTAACACACTCGGACAATCTTGTCATCCGCGTTGCGGCCTTCGGTGGCCTGATGTCGCCGGGTTAGTGTGCGTAGGTCGGCTTCCGTGAACAGGCCGACAGAAAAGTTGAGCAATCCATGACAGCAGCAACCGAAGCGTCGGCACTCGAAGCGCGGGTCGGCCACTACTACCGGATCGAAGACACTTACCAGGTCGGCCGCGAGAAACTACGCGAGTTCGCCCGCGCCGTGCAGGACTATCACCCTGCGCACTGGAAACTCGACGCCGCCGCTGAACTGGGATATCCGGACCTGGTGGCGCCGCTGACGTTCACGTCG
The DNA here is from genome assembly GCF_001673055.1 of Mycobacterium sp. 1245801.1. Classification (NCBI taxonomy): domain Bacteria; kingdom Bacillati; phylum Actinomycetota; class Actinomycetes; order Mycobacteriales; family Mycobacteriaceae; genus Mycobacterium; species Mycobacterium sp. 1245801.1. The sequence continues at coordinate 13,596 of NZ_LZKY01000172.1, read as the reverse complement.
GCCCCGGCCATGGCCGCCAATCGGCATTTGTTCGAATCGGTGGTCATCGGTTACGAGATGTACCTGCAGACCGAAGAAGTCTTCGAGCAGCACCGCCCGATCGTGGCCGGAGACGAACTGCACGTTGACGTCGAACTGTCATCGGTGCGCAGGATCGCCGGCAGAGACTTGATCACCGTGACCAACACGTTCACCGATACGGCCGGCGAGCGGGTGCACACCCTGCACACCACCGTCGTGGGCGTCACCGCCGAGGATGTCGATCCGGCGATCAGAAGCGTCGCGGAAAAGGTGATGATGCACGATGTGAACCTCGCCGGCATCGACTACTCCGAGGAGGACTACCAGAAGACGGTGCGCCCGGCGGACGAGGTTCGGATCGCCCACGCAGGCACCACCCGCACCCCGGGAACGCCGTCCTTCGATGACGTGAAGGTCGGCGACGAGTTACCGGTCCACCACGCGCGACTGTCGCGCGGCGACCTGGTGAACTACTCCGGGGTGGCCTGCGACGCCAACCCGCTCCATTGGGACGAGAACCTCGCCAAACTGGCGGGCCAGCCCGACGTGATCGCCCACGGAATGCTCACCATGGCGTTGGGTGCCGGATTCGGCTCGGCATGGTCAGGCGATCCCGGTGCGGTGACCCGCTACGCGGTGCGGCTGTCACAGCCCGTGGTCGTGTCGGCCACCGAGGGTGCCGACATCGAGTACAGCGGCCGGATCAAATCACTGGACCCGGAAACCCGCAGCGGAGTCGTGCTCGTCGGCGCGAAGTCGGCTGGCCGCAAGATATTTGGCCTGGCGACGTTGAACATCCGTTTCCGCTGACGCGGCTCAGACCACTAAATTCGCTGAGCGGATATGTTTCGAACACATGTGCGACGGCTATTACGTCCGTCGGAGGTGATCGAGACATGAGCGACGAGTTGCAACAGGCGCCGAACGAGACGGCGGAAAAGGACACAGCCGACTGGGTCACGGGCGACGAGCCGATGACGGGACCGCAGCGGAGCTACTTGCAAACGCTGGCGCAGGAGGCAGGGCGTGAGGTCCCGAATGATCTGACCAAGGCCCAGGCATCCGACCTGATAGAAGAGCTGCAGCAGCATACCGGGCGCGGCGGTAGATGACCGCGGTCGCAGCTGAACTCAGCCCGCTTGGTCGCCGATGAACTCTAGCCCGGCCCGAATAGCCGGGCGATGGCGCAGGATTCGGTAATGAGCCAGTCGACCGAGCCCCCGCGTGGTCAGTAATCGTGCGCCTTGCCATGACAATGCGAGCCGCTCACTCGCGGCATAAGGGCTGTCCGGGTCGTCGGGATCATGGATGAGAAGCAGCGGCGGGTAATTGGCTCGTTGACCGATCCGCGTCATGTTCGTGTCGTGCAACGGCATGCCGATTCGTTTTTCCAGACGGCGTTGCAGGCCGGCGCGGATCCGGCGACCGAAGCCGTGCCGTGCGGCGAACAGGTCAAGATAGAGACGGAAATCGCCCATGGGCGCCAAGAAGACCAAACGCCCAACAGGTGCGCCCTGCGCCGCCGCCAACGCAGTCGCGTTCGCGCCGAGTGAGTGAGCCACCACCGCGTGGGCGGGCCCGTGGGTTTCGATCATCGCCGCAACGGCGTCGGCGCACTCGATGGCAGTGGTACGCCCGGGCGCAAGGGCACCCGGGTCAGATTCGTTGTGGCTAGGCAAGTCGAATGCGATGACGCGATACCCAGCCTCCACCAGCGGTTTGACGAACACTGCCAAATGCGCGCGCTGCCCGCCCCAACCATGTACCAGATATATCGGTGTCCCCTCGCCCCATTCCTCACCAGCTATCCGATGCCCATCCCAATAAGCTTCCAGCGGCCTGCCCGGGGACACACCTGGTGGCATGCGCAGGTCCGACTCGAGAACCGGTGGGGTGCACCATAACTCGACTGCCCACCGCGATCCCAAAGAGGGCGCCAACCGCTCGAGCAGCCAAAAAAGTCGGCGCACTCGGGCAGCGACCGGGGGAAGGACTCCGGAGCCGACGATATCGAGCGGGGCGAGCTCGCCAGGCTGTGCTTGCGGCGACGCCGGTCCTGGTGCTCCTCCGGTCATGAATCGCGATCATAGGTAGGCAACACGCACCGACTATAGCTGCGCTACACCGTCTGGACTCGAGCGGACAAGTCCTCAGCCGGCGGGCTCATGCACAAGCGATGTCGCCTGTGGATGGCAGTGCGCGCTACTTCGGCTTACCTGCTGCTCCGATTGACGAAAGGTAGTCACTACGACGCGCGGGCGGCTGGCCGCGATCTTCCATGAAGGCGCGAAACCGCTCCAGAAGCGTTGGCCCGCAGCGCGATCCGTGCTTGATGGGGCGGTGATCTCAATAGGACCAGGGGTAGACAAACAGCGGCCCGGTGATGCCGGATGTGAGGAACCATGCCACTGCGCACAAGATCAGTAGCTGGATCGCCCAAATCAACAAATGGGTCCGGTGCGCCGAATGCAACTCGAACCGGATGACGGTGTTGAGCCTGGCGAGATCGCCGGCACTCAGGAACACCTTTCCCGTCCCGACCCTGAGCATGTAGCCGCTCGTCTCGCTGGGAACATCCACGCGGACGAGATGGATTCGATTCCCATCGCCGTCTCGCAGGCCGATGAGGCTGGTTAGCTCCGAGTGTCCCACAGTATGCCCACTTAGCTTGCGTTCTGGCCGCCTGCTGTTGGAAACCTCACGCTACTCCGCGTGGCAATTGCGCACAATACTCTGTCCCACAAGCAATTTCGTTGCACTGATGTTGTTCACTAGCACGCGTTCCGAGTGGCCTTGCACGCGGTGGCCTGCTGATCTTCGCGGCAAAACGCCAGCTCAAGCCGATTTAGCTTCGATCTTTAGTTCTCAGCCTGCACGACGGATAATGATCGCTCTACCTCGGGGTTTGCCGGGTTTTCACCGAAGTGGCGGACGCGCACCCGATGAACTTCTTGGACACCGCATCGACGGCTCACGATTCGACCCGTGCGGCCGCAGCGGCCGCTGCTGCCTCGGACGCAAGACGATTCCGCGAGTACGCCCGCGCCCTGTTCGAATATCAGCCGCCCGAGGGCGGCCCCGGCCTGACAGATGACGAGCTCATCATTCTCGGACGGACCATCGGCATCACGGATCCCTCCTTTGCCAGTGAGATCCAGGAGGGCACTTCAGTGCCTGCACGACCCGACCGGTCGGGTGTCGCGCTGACCTGTTTGTCGGGAAGACATCGAAGACGCCGGACAAGAGCGCGCTGAACCGAACTCCGAACGAGCGATTGCCAAGTTCCATTTTCGCTACATCGTTGAGCCACCGCCGAGTGGGACGGCATAACGCGCCGAGGTTCGTTATTACCGTCAGGCACAAGGCGATTCGCTTTATCTGCAGTCACCCGGGCATGCGGCGACGCTGGCAGCGCGCCTAGGGTAGCGCTGGCGTTGTTCTCTAGTTCTTGATGGAAACCCGTCTCCGTAGGGGTGACGCCAGGGCGGCCGCGACCACACCGGTCAGTGCCGCCGCCGAGGGTTTCGGTGACCAGCGCAAGGCGGACACGGCCCAGCCGAGCGGCTTGTCGAGCTGCGGATCCGAGCCGTTATGGTTCGTGACCGTCTGCGAGTGATTCTTCGGCTCGGCGAAGATGTCGAGCATCGCCGGCAAGAACGCCTTCATGTCCTGTGGCCCCCGACTCGTGACGAGGTTGCGGTCACGCACGACCTCGCGGTCGAGCCAGTCGGCGCCGGCGTTCACCAGGTCATCGCGGATTCCCGGCCAGGAGATCAGGGTGCGCCCATTGAGCAATCCTGCCGACGCAAGCACCCACGGACCGTGACACAACGTGACGATCGGCTTGGCCCCGTGGTCGAACGCGCGGACAAAATCCCGCGCCGCCGCCGACTGCCGCAGCAGGTCGGGGTTGATGAAGCCGCCCGGAAGCAGCAGTCCGTCGTAGGCGCCGGGGTCGGCCTCGGTGACAACCTTGTCCACGCCGACTCGGCTGGCCGGCATGTGCAGATTCACCCGCGGATGCGACCGGGGCGCAGCGACACAACATCGACCTTCGCGCCGGCCAATTGCAACGCGCGCAACGGAATTACCAGTTCCACTTTCTCGAAGCCGTCGGCTGCCAACACAGCTATTTTTCGGCCCGAAAGGCGTCGTGCCTGTGACATCGTGCTCTCCTGTCGGTTATGGCGCTTTAAGCGCCGGTTTACCTGTGTCTCGGCCCTCAACGTGCCTGTCCTGCTACGGCCGGACCGATCCGGGGGCGCCGCCACAACTCCCAGACCAACCGGCAAGCTCCGATGCCGGCGAGCAGGCCGAGCGCTGCGAGGGCGGGCATATGCAATAAGGCAGGCAGGGTCGCCGCCGCGGCTACTCCGGTGACGGCGCGGTCGGCCGGCGCCTGCCCGTGGTCGCGCCACCGGTAGGCGACGTCAGCGAAGTAGAACAGTGCCATGCCGCCGGCCAGTGCGATCGCGGACAGCAACGGCAGCCGGTGAGTGGCGTGCTCGATGGTGGCGTGCGCTCCGACAGCGAACAGCATGATGCCGGCGACCAGGGGTAGGTGCAGGTAGCTATAGGCGTCACGGGCAAGATGGGCCCGCCCATCGGCGACGCGCTCGACGGCTGGCCGCGGGCGCGCGGGGAAGGGCTCGGTCGCTGACCACGCGGCTTTGGTTCGAGTGGGTTGTATCGACGCATATCTGTGTCTCGTCGTTCCCAGAGCACGCGAATAGGACTCCCTCACCGGGGTAGTCCCGCGCCTGGGGCGGGCTGGCGTAGTGAGGTGAGCGGCGATGAACTGCGGTGAGTATTCGGATGCACGGATCTTTGATGTCGCCAAAGGCGTACTGATTGCGAAGCTAGGCTGCAGCCTCGACGAGGCGTTAGCCGAATTGGTCAGAGTCGCGGAACGTCACCACGTCGGGGTGCTGGCGCTGGCGCGGGCATTGGTGTATCTGGCGTCACCTGCTCTTCAACACGACCGCGATGACGATGCGGCTCAAGCAGCCATCGCCGAGTTCGGCGAACTGTTTTCGGCTCACCGCCATCGGGTTGCCGGACCCTGAAGAGGTTTGCGACAGTCGCCCCGCGCTCACAAGGGCCGGGGACGCAGTAAGGGCCACTTTCAGGCGAGCCAACTGGCTAAACTCTTGCCGATGGCTGGCTAGTGCAGACGTTCGATGCCTGCGTAGATTTCGACCCTTGGTTTCGAACAGTTTGTGCGCACCCCGTTACCCCTACCGCGCCATGTTGGTGAACCGCGACAAGTGCAGCTGGTGCGCGACGGTCACCGTCTTGGTGGGGCCGTTGCGGTGCTTGGCGAGAATGAAATCCGCCTCTCCCCCGCGCGGGTCGTCGCGCTCGAACGCGTCGGGCCGGTTCAGCAAGATCACCATGTCCGCATCCTGCTCGAGCGATCCCGACTCACGAAGGTCCGACAACATCGGCTTCTTGTCTGTGCGCTGTTCGGGACCGCGGTTGAGCTGGCTGATCGCAACGACCGGCACCTCGAGCTCCTTGGCCAAAAGCTTGAGATGACGCGAGAATTCGGACACCTCGAGTTGCCGCGACTCGACCTTCTTGCCGGACGACATCAGTTGCAGATAATCGACCACGACCAGACGCAGGTCGGATTTCTGCCGCAGCCGGCGCGCCTTGGCCCGGATCTCCATCATCGTCAGGTTCGGCGAGTCGTCGATATACAGTGGCGCCTCGCTGATTTCGCTCATCCGCCGCGCCAGCCGCGTCCAGTCTTCGTCGCTCATGCGGCCCGACCGCATGTCGGCGAGCTTGATCTTCGCCTCCGCTGACAGCAGCCGCATGACGATCTCGGACTTGCTCATCTCCAGCGAGAAGATCACGCTGGCCATGCGGTGCTTGATCGAGCACGACCGCAGAAAATCCAATCCAAGGGTGCTTTTGCCCACTCCAGGTCGAGCCGCCACGATGATCATCTGCCCGGCATGCAGGCCGTTGGTCACCTCGTCGAGCTCGGTGAAACCGGTCGGCACGCCGCGCGCGACGCCACCGTTGGAGGCGATGGCGTCGATCTCGTCCATCGTCGGCTGCAGCAGATCCTCGAGTGGAACGAAATCCTCCGACGTCCGCCGCTCGGCGACCTCATAGATCTCTGCCTGTGCGCGGTCGACCACCTCGGCCACGTCGGCTCCTTCGGCGCCCGCGTAACCGTATTGCACCACCCGGGTGCCCGCCTCCACGAGCCGCCGCAGGAGCGCCTTCTCGGCCACGATGGTCGCGTAGTAACTCGCGTTGGCCGCTGTCGGTACCGTCGAGATCAGCGTGTGCAGATACGGCGCTCCGCCGATCCGCCGCAGCAGGTTGCGGCGGTCCAGCTCCGCGGCGACGGTCACCGCGTCGGCCGGCTCGCCCCGGCCGTAGAGGTCCAAGATCGCGTCGTAGACGTTCTGGTGGGCGGGGCGGTAGAAGTCGCCGGGCCGTAGCCGTTCGAGCACGTCGGCGATGGCGTCCTTGCTCAGCAGCATGCCGCCCAGCACCGCCTGCTCGGCCGCCAGGTCCTGCGGTGGCTGGCGCCCGAAGTCTTCGCTAGGCGGCGAAGAATCCATGCCCGACGCCAAGTCATCGACGACCGCCACGGATTCCCTCCTCCCCTGGTTCACGCACCCGAACATACATTCGATAATCGATCGTGAGCGTAAGTCAAGGTGCTGACAACTGCGCCTCATGGCACCCGCACGCCCGGCGCCGGGACGACGTTAAACGTTGCTGACTAGGACGCAAAGGGGGTGCTGTTTATGAAGCTGTGCATCGTGTGTGCATATCCGTCGACACCTGTGTTGAGCGGGGTGTGGAGAACCTGTGGATTAATGCAAAGGGCTGGGACATCGGTGCAGATACCGGCCATACAACGCCATTGAATTCGTGTGGACAAGAATCTCTACGGCGTGTCGTCGCAGGTTACTGCCCCGGGCGTGTTGGCTTTCCGCCACATTTTCCCAGCGTTACGGGCTGGTAAAGCGCGCTGCCCCGATACACCCCAGAAATAGTTCGCCAGGGAGCACGTCCGCGACGCTGGCTACCAAGGGGCGCGCCGCTGCCCGCAGCACAACGAAGCCCGGCGGCAGCCGATCATGGCCACCGCCGGGTACGAGCAAACGTCGGGTGCTTAGCTCTGCGCGACGACCTCGAGCGCGACTTCCACGTCGACCTCGGGGTGCAGGTGCACCGCCACCGGGTGGGTCCCGACGGCCTTGATATGCGACTTGGGCAGCCGCACGATCCGCTTGTCCAGGTTGGGGCCGCCGGCCTTCTTGATGGCGGCGACGACATCGCTGGCGGTCACCGAGCCGAACAGCTTGCCGGAATCGGCCGCGGTCTTCACCGGCAGCGAGACCGGGCCGAGCGCCTCGATCGCCGTCTTGAGTTCGTTGGCGTGCCCGAGGTCGCGCACCGCCTTGGTTTCCCGCGCGCGGCGGATATCGTCGGCCTGCTTCTGCGCGCCGCGCGAGGCCACGATGGCCAGGCCGCGCGGGAGCAGGAAGTTGCGGCCGTAACCGTCCTTGACCTCGACCGTGTCGCCGACGGCACCAAGATGGTCGACGTCAGCCGTCAGAATCAGCTTCATCGTTTCGTACTTTCGGTAGGCCCTCGGCGGCTATCGCGCCGAGGAGGTGAAGGGCAGCAGCGCCACCTCGCGGGCATTCTTCACCGCGATGGCGATGTCACGCTGGTGCTGCACACAGTTGCCGGTGACGCGACGCGCACGGATCTTGCCGCGCTCGCTGATGTAGGTACGCAGCAGCGCGGTGTCCTTGTAATCGATCGCTTGATCCTTCTTGGCGCAGAAGACACATTTGCGTGCCTTGACCGGCTTTTCCGGAGCCGGCCGCCGCTTGTTGGACTTGGCCATGTCTGTTTTTCTTTCCGTTCTCTATTACTGAAGTTTTCTCGAATCAGAAGGGCGGTTCGTCGTCTCCGCCACCGAACGAGCCCGATGCGGGCGCGCTGCCCCACGGGTCGTCAGCGGGAGCGCTGCTCGCCGGCGCCGACTGCTGGCGTGATCCGCCGCCGCCACCACCGCCGAAGCCGCCGCCGCCACCACCGCTGCGGCTGGCCTTGTTGACCTTGGCCGTGGCGTACCGCAGCGAGGGGCCGATCTCGTCGACCTCCACCTCGACGACGGTGCGCTTCTCGCCCTCACGGGTCTCGAAAGAGCGTTGCTTGAGCCGGCCCGTGACGATCACCCGGGCACCACGCGTCAGGCTTTCCGCGACATTCTCGGCGGCTTCCCGCCAGATGTTGCATCGCAGGAACAGCGCCTCACCGTCTTTCCATTCCCCGCTCTGCCGGTCATAGATCCGGGGGGTCGACGCCACCGTGAAGTTGGCGACGGCGGCACCCGACGGCGTGAACCGCAATTCGGGGTCGGCGGTCAGGTTTCCGACAACGGTGATAGTGGTGTCACCAGCCACAAGTTCCTCCTCGTTCCGCCCTGCTACTCGCTTCCACGACGGTGGTCCTCGCTGAGCCTACGCAAGTCCACCGACGGTGGGCCCACGACGCGACCACTGCTGTTAGTGCTTGTCGGTGCGCATCACCTTGGTGCGCAGTACCGACTCGTTGAGGCTCAGCTGGCGGTCGAGCTCGGATACCGTCGCCGGCTCGGCCTTCAGGTCGACGACGACGTAGATGCCTTCGGCGTGCTTGGCGATCTCGTAGGCCAGCCGGCGGCGGCCCCAGATGTCGACCTTGTCGACGGATCCACCATCCTTGCGGACGACGTTGAGGAACGTCTCCAAGGACGGGGCAACGGTGCGCTCGTCGAGCGTGGGGTCAAGAATGACCATGATTTCGTATGGACGCATGGAAACCTCACCACCTCCTCTGGTCTCAAGCGGCCACGGGCGATCCGTGGCAGGAGGGTCGCCTGCGTCGGCAACCGCATCAGGCTACCGGATACGGGGCTGACCAGAAAAATCCGGACAGTCGGGCAACCCGCTATCGCCGGGCGGCCAAGTATTCGTCGGCCCTGGCCACCGTCGCGGGGTCGGCCTTGGCGAGCGCGCCCGAGTCGAACGGCGGCTGCGGGTCGTATTCGATCAGCAGCTGAGCGGCCCGTGCGGCCTCGCGATCGACGACCAGTTCCACCAGACGTAGCGCCATGTCGATGCCGGAGGAGACCCCCGCGGCGGTGATGATCCGCTGCGGCAGGTGTTCAACGACTCGTTGCGGCACGTAGCGGGCGCCCAAGCCGTTGAGGAGGTCGGCGGCCCGCCAATGCGTGGTGGCCGTGAGCCCGTCCAGCAGGCCGGCCGCAGCGAGCAGCAGGGCACCGGTGCACACCGAGGTGGTGAACCGGGTGTTGGGGTGTACCGCTTGCAGCCAGGTCCGGATGGTCTCGTCGTGGATGAGCTGTCGGGTGCCGATGCCGCCGGGGAACACCACCACGTCGGGTGCGTCCACGTCGTCGAAGGTGGCGTCGCAGCTGACACCGAGCATGCCGTTCTCGGTCCGCACCTCACCGCGGTGGTGCCCGACGAACACGACGTCGATGGACGGGATGCGTTGCAGCACTTCGTATGGACCGACCGCGTCGAGAGCGGTGAATCGCGGGAAGATGGGGATGGCAACCTGCGTCATGGCGCCACTCCTTCGACCCCGGCTGCGCCGGGATCGTCGTCGTCGGCGCGGGTCACGGCGCCCCGCTCGCCACTGGGGCCTGCTCGTCGGCGTGCTCGGCTGCCGGGACGGCCGAGCGGCGCGACCCCGGCGGCCGCAGCCAGTCGGGCAACCAACCGGGCGGGTCGTCGGGTGCGCGGTCGAACGGTCCGCCCGCGGGATCGTCCACCCGCCCGCCCCACCGCACCAAATCCTCACCGGGCCGGTAGATCTGACGAATTACTAACGCGCACAACACGATAACCGCAATATCGCGGAGCAGCACGGTGGTAGTGAAGAACTGTTCGGGCAGGGAACGATTGGGGTTGCCGTACAGGTAATACATCCGCGGCACCCACACCAGCGCATCGACGGTCATCCACGCAAGCAGCAGCCGGCGATGCGGCAGGGCGAGCACCGCCAGCGGCACCAGCCACAGCGAGAACTGCGGGCTCCACACCTTGTTAGTCAGCAGGAACGCCGCGACCACCAAAAACGCCAGCTGCGCCACCCGTGGCCGTTGCGGGGCGGTCAACACGACGAATGCGATTGCCGCACAACAGGCCACGAACAGCACGGCGACCACGCTGTTGAGCACCGTCGGCGGCTGCCAGAATCCGAGTTTGGAATCGAACCCCCGCCACCCGGTGAACGACTTGATGACGTTGTACAACGAGTCCATGTCGTCGCCGCGCCGCGTGTTGAGCCGGAAGAACTCCGACCACCCGCGCGGAAAGAACACCAGCACCGGCAGATTCACCAACAGCCAGGTCACCCCGGCCGACACGGCGGTACGGACCCACGCGCGCAGCCGTCCGGTCCGGATTCCCAGCAGCAGCATGGGGCCCAAAAACAGCAACGGGTACAGCTTGGCCGCGGCGCCCAATCCGATCAGTACGCCCGCCAGCACCGGCTTTCGTCGCGCCCACGCCAGCAGGCCGGCCATCGCGAATGCTGTTGCCAGCGCGTCGAAATTGGTGAAGATCTGAAAAATCAGGATGGGCGAACCCGCCACCAAGGCGGCATCCCAGATCCGGCGCCCGGCCAGGCCCGCGCTCGCCCAGACGGTGGCCAGCCAGGCCAGCGCCAGCCCGAACGCGGCGATGTTGAAGAACATCACCACCTCGGCGACCACCGGCAGCGGGGCGAGTTTGCTCAACGCCGTGTAGGTCTTGGCCAGGGCCATCGACACGTACTGATAGATCCCGGTCAGCACCGGATACTCCATGTAGCGCACCGCAGGCCGGCCGTCGTAACGGATCTGCTTGGCGCCGGTGGAGTCGGTCTCGACCCAGCTCGACTTGTACGGAAACTTGCCCTGGCTCAGCAACTCTGCGCCGTAGAGCGGCACGGTGTCGGAGTAGCACAACTCGTAGTAGGCGCGTTGGTTGTCCCAGTTGGCCACCCGCTGATCGGCGGTGCCGGTACCGGTGCTTTGCAGACACGCGGCCTTCGTCGACCAACCCAACGCCAAGAAGACCAGCGCGATCAGGAACATCACCCGCAGCGGGGTCATCAGCCGGGAGCGGCCGATCAGCGCGTGCCGGCCCACCGGGCCACCGACGACGTCGGCGAGTGCGGCGCCCAGGAAATCGTTGCGACTCGGGCAATCTCGGTTGTCGGCGCTGCGCAGATCCGCGGCCAGCCGCTGCGGTGAAGTGGTGGCGCCGTGCTCCGCGGCGTCGGTCACGGTGGCGGCGCGGGTGCTTGGGGTCCACCCGGCGGGACGCCGCCACCCGGCGCGCCACCAAACGGCGCGCCACCAAACGGGCCCCCGGCCGGACCGCCCGGCTCGGGACCACCCGGCGGGCCACCGCCGGGTGCTGGTGGCGCCGCGGTGATCGTCGTGGGCGGGCCGACCGGGATGGTGATGCCGGGCGCCACTTCGATGGTGGGCTGAATGACGGTCTCCGACGGCGGCGGGGGCGGGGGCGGCGCGACGGGCACACCGGCGTAGCCGCCGATCTCGGTCGGCTTGGGGAAGGACTCGTTGGAGGTGCCCTTGAGGGCGCCGTCCATGGTGGCCTTCCAGATGTCCGACGGCAGCCCCGAGCCGTAAACCGGTGCGCCCGAGGCGGTTACCAGCGGACTGTCGCCCTTGGCCGTGCCCACCCACACCGCGGTCGACAGCGACGGTGTGTAGCCGACCATCCAGGCGTCCTTGTTGGAGCTGGTGTCGCCGAGCTGGGTGGTGCCGGTCTTGGCGGCCGAGGGCCTACCGCCGGCCAGGGCGTGGCCGCGGGAATAGGCGGCGATCGGCGCCATGGCCGCGGTGACGTTGTCGGCGACGGCCTTGGGGATCCGCTGCTCGTCCTTATTGTCGGAGTTTGCCGCGTCGAAGAGGACCTGGCCGTCGGAGTTGACGACCTTCTGCACGAAGTGCGGGCGGTGATACACCCCGGAGGCCGCGAGCGTGGCATAGGCCGAGGCCATGTCGAACACCCGGGTTTGGTACTGGCCCAGCACGATCCCGTTGTTCGGTGGGCCGCCCTTGCCGTCCTCGGACAGGGTGTGGTCCACGCCGGGGAAGCTGGTCGCGACGCCGGCCTGGTGCGCGGCGTCGGCGACGGCCTGCGGCCCGCCCTTGAGCTTGAGCATCAGCCGGTAGTAGGACGTGTTCAACGACATCTTCAGCGCCTGGGCGAGGTTACAGGTCCCGCAGCTCTCGCCCTCGACGTTGGTGATCTTGATGCCATCGACCGTCAGCGGCGAGCTGTCGACCTGATAGCCCAGCCCGATGCCCTGCTCGAGCGCGGCCACCAGCGCGAACACCTTGAACGACGATCCCGTCTGCAGCCCAGCCTGAGCGAAGTCGAACCCGTTGGCGTCGGTGCCGCCGAAGTACGCACGGATGGCGCCGTCGTGCGGGTCGACCGAGACCGCGGCCGAACGCATATCGGGATCCTGGCCGTCGAGGTATTTCGACACCGCCTTCTCCGCGGCCTGCTGGGCCTTCGGATCGATGGTGGTGGTGACCTGCAGGCCCTGGGTGTTCAGGGTCCGCTCGTCGATGTTGAACAGCTCCATCAGCTCTTTGGTCACCTGACGCTCGATCAGCCCGTTGGGTCCGGTCGTCTGGTTCTGCGCGCGCGCCTGATCCGGCGGCACGGTCGGCGGGAACACCTGCGCGGAACGGTCATTGGACGACAGTGCCTTGGTTTCCACCATGCCGTCGAGCACCCACGCCCAGCGGGCCCGGGCGCCCTGCGGATCGACCGCCGGGTCGAGCGTGGACGGCCGCCGGATGAGCGCGGCCAGCAGCGCGCCCTCGGAGACCGTGAGCTGCTCGACGGGTTTGTTGAAGTAGGCCTTGGCGGCGGCCGAAATTCCGTAGGCGCCCCGGCCGAAGTAGATGATGTTCAGATAGGCCTGCAGGACATCGTCTTTCGACCACTCCCCGGACATCTTGGTGGCGATGACCAATTCCTTGGCCTTGCGCATCAGGCCGCTGACCCCGTGCTGAGCCGAACCCACCAGCGCGTTCTTCACGTACTGCTGGGTGATGGTCGACCCGCCCTGCAGGTCGCCGCTGCCGAAGAGGTTGTTGTTCACCGCGCGCACGAAACCGGCGAAATCGAACCCCGGGTTCGAGTAGAAGTTGCGGTCCTCGGCGGCGATCACCGCCTGGCGCACATGCACCGGAACTTGGCTGATGTTGACGTCGACCCGATTGCCTTCGGGCGGAATGATCTTGGCGATCTCCGAGCCGTCGCTGGCCAGGATGGTCGAAACCTGGTTGGTACGAAGGTCACCCGGCTTGGGAATGTCGACGATGAAGTACGCCATCGCGAACGTGACGATCGGCAAGAGCACCAGTACCGCCGCGCACAGGTAGGCCCCGCGCCGCACCCACAGCCAGTTGATCTGCTCAATGGAGGTGTACCGCAGGCCGTAGCGGGCTTTGGCGGTCTGGTAGGCGTCGAGGTCGGAGTCGCGGAT
>NZ_LZKY01000171.1:0-47292 GCF_001673055.1 Mycobacterium sp. 1245801.1 | reverse complement strand
CGGTTTGCGCGGCATGCGCCAGCGCGTCGAGCTGCTCGGCGGGGCCATCGACGTCGGCCCCACCCGCGACGGGTGGTCGGTGTGCGCCGAAATACCGCTGCAGGAAGGCGATACCGCCTGGCGGCCAGGGTGGTGCAGGGCGTGATCGACACCGTCCCCGAGGTCGCTGTGCTGCTCGTCGATGACCAGGACCTGGTGCGGTCGGGCCTGCGCCGGATCCTGCGCCGCAAGGACGGTTTCGTCATCGTGGCCGAGTGCGCCGACGGAGACGAGGTGCCCGCCGCGGTGGCCGAGCACCGGCCCGACGTCGTCGTGATGGACCTGCGGATGCGCCGCGTCGACGGCATCGAGGCGACGCGCAGGCTGGGTGGCAGGCCGCCGGTGCTGGCGCTGACCACCTTCAACGAGGACGAGCTGTTATCGGGGGCGCTGCGCGCCGGTGCGGCCGGCTTCGTGCTCAAGGACTCGTCGGCCGAGGAGTTGATCCGCGCGGTGCGGGCCGTCGCCAGGGGCGACAGCTATCTCGATCCCGCGGTGACCTCGCGGGTGTTGACCACCTACCGCAAGGCCGCTCCCGGGCCGCGCGGCACGGCGATCGGTGAGCTGACCACCCGCGAACTCGACGTGTTGACGTTGATCGGGCAGGGCCTGTCCAACACGGAGATCGCGAATCAACTGTGCATCTCGGGCGTCACGGTCAAGAGCCACATCGGCCGGATATTCGGGAAGCTCGATCTGCGCGACCGTGCCGCCGCGATCGTCTACGCCTACGACAACGGCATCGTCGCCCCGCGCTGAAGACCTACAGCGGCGCCGATTGCTCGGCCAGGTTCAGCATGACGTAGGCCATGCACATGAGGAAGTTGAGCACCACCATGATCAGGCCGGCGAGCATTAGCGACCGGGTACCGCGTTGCCTGAGCCGCTTGTAGCGCGCGGCACGCAATTCGCGGTCGAGCCGGATCGCGATCAGCGCGAAGTTCACGTTCATCAGCTCGTGGGCGGCCAGCGGCGCACCCTCCAGCATTTGGCGCAAGCGCTCCGGTGCCGTTCGAACGCCCACCCGCTCGAAGCTCTGGCTCAGACGTAGCGCCCGCCGCCGGCGGAGCGATTCATATGGCAGCCGAAGCCGCCGCGCAAGTTGCCCTCGATCGTCCCCCCAGGGGTAAGACGGGGTCATCACAAGCGGGATTCTAAATCGCCCGGCGCCACTTTTGCGCTGCGAACACGAATTATGTTGGGACAGATCACTTCGCCGCACCGCCGCTCATTTGCTGGGAGGCCGGTAGGTCGAGATAGCGCTCCAGGTTGCGATGCATGTTGATCACGCGGCGCTCCTCGCTGGACAACACCAAGTGAGTGAAGCCGGGTTGGTGCATGCCGCGCTGCAAGCCGGGCAGCACCGCGATGTCTTGCGTGAGCACCACCCCGGGCTCGGCCGACTCGGCGGCCATGCGGACATCCGTCGGCTTGGTGTGCGGCGCGCCCGGCGGCATGCGGGTCATCAAGAACATGACCAGCTCACCCTTGTCGGGCGACGGGTCGGCGGCGGGGCGCGCGCACATCACGGTCAGGTGGTCGGCGTTGGCGAGAAGCGTCATGTTAGGAAACACGTTGTACTGATGCAATCGGGTCATTCGATCGGTGTCAGCCCAGTTGAGATCCACGCCGCGGGTTGCGGCGAACGCCCGCGTTCGGTCGGCGATCAGGTCGGCAACCGTCTGCCCGGGCCTCCGTTCCTCGGCGGGGAAGGGGGTGCCTTCGGCCGCGCCCATCAGCGCGCCCTGCGTATAGACGTAGGCGTCCCAGACCTCTTCGTCGCTCAGCGCACCGTCAAACCGTGGGCTCTGCACACCGTAGGGCTGGTCCGATTTCCCGGTGTGCCCCCAAATCCGTTGCGGTGCATGGATGTCGTCGACGCAGCGCAGCAGTTCGGGATGCAGGGTCTGGATGTGGTAGGTCTCGCTGTATCCGTCGGCGATCGTTTTCCAGTTGGCGTCGACCTCGACGGTCAGGGTCGCATAGCAGTGGAAATCCTCCAGGTGGCACCAGGCGATGTCGTCGGGCACCGCCTCCAGGTACTCGATCAGGGACACCGCGCCCGGGTCGAGGGTGACGAAGACGAGCCCCGCCCAGGTGTCGACGCGCGCCGGCAGCAGCGGAAAGTCGGACATGCGCAGCCCGCCGAAGCCCTTGCGGTTGGGCACCCGTTTGAGCGCGCCGGCGAGGTCCCACGTCCAGCCGTGATAGCCGCATTTGAGTTCGTGCAGGCCCGAACCCGATCCGGTGCACAGCGAATTGCCGCGGTGCCGGCAGACGTTCTGGAACGCGCGGAGCACCCCGTCGTCGTCACGGACGATGAGCACCCCATAGGGGCCGCAGCGGTATTCGAAATAATCACCGGGCGCCGCGACGTGGTCGAGCATGCAGGCCAGCTGCCACACCCTCGGCCACATCCGCTGCGACTCGAGCGTCGCGAAGGCGGGGGAGTAGTAACGCTCGGCGGGCACCAGCGTCGGGCACTCCGGCGGGGCGCCGATGGCGTCCTCGTCGCGGGTCCGCGCCGGATTGCCGGCCGCCGTCGCCATCGCGGGAGCTCTTAACGCGCTCCGCGGACCAGGCGGCCGGGGCGCGCCCCGGTGTCGACGTCGTCGCGGCGGGTCACCGTTCCGCTGACGATGGTCGCGGCATAACCGCTGGCCCCCTGCAGGATTCGGTTGCCGCCGGCGGGCAGGTCGAACGCCATCGCGGCCGGATGCAGTGTCAGCGCGTCCATGTCGATGACGTTGATGTCGGCCTTCTTGCCCGGTTCGATGGTGCCGCGGTCGGTGAGGCCGAACAGGTGCGCGGTGTCGCGGGCTTGCTTGCGGATCACGTACTCCAGCGACAGCTTCTCGCCGCGGTGCCGGTCCCGCGCCCAGTGCGTGAGCAGGAACGTGGGATAGGAAGCGTCGCAGATCATCCCGCAGTGGGCGCCGCCGTCGGATAGTCCGAGAACGCCGGCGGGGTGCAGCATCATCTCGCGGATCGCGTCGTGGTTGCCGTCGGCGTAGTTGAACAGCGGCAGCATCAGCATGTTGGTCGCGTTCGACTCCAGCATGAGGTCGTACAGGGTGGACAACGGGTCCTCGCCGCGGGCCTCGGCGATGGCCGCGACGGTGCGGTCCGGGGTGGGCTCGTAGTCCGGCGGATTGCCCAGGGCATACAGCCGTCCCAGCGAGTGCTGCACCAGGGCGAACATGCCGTCGAACAACAATGTGGGGTCGGGGGGCAGGTCGTCCTCGGCGAGGATCGCCGCCTTCACGGCGGGGTCGGCCAGCCGCTGTGCGAGCTCGTCGCGGCTGCATTCGGCCTTCAGCCGGCGATAGGTGGGCCGGTGGCTGAACCCGTGATGACCTTGGAAGCCGATCATCATGCCGAAGGGGCGCGCCGCGATCTGCGGGTAGAGGCGGGCGCCCGCGGCGTGCGCGTCCGCGGACAAGTCCAGCATCTCCCGCCACAGCTTCGGGTCGGCGTCCACCTGGATCAGCGCGAAGGACACCGGCCGGTCGATCTCGCCGCTCAGTCGCCGCATCCAGTCCAGTTCCTTTTTCGGGCCGATGATGTCCTCGCCCGCGGCGCCCTGCGGGGCCAGCTCGAACACCGCCTGGCCGCCGGCCGCCATCGCGCGGCCGAGGCCGAACAGCTCTTCCTCGGCGGCGAAGGTGCCCGGCACCGGCTCACCGTCCATCGCGCGGTGGCCCATCGTGCGCGACGTGGAGAAGCCGAGCGCCCCGGCCTCGATCGCCTCGCGGACCAGCCGGCCCATCGCCTCGATGTCCTCGGGGGTGGCCGGTTCGTTGCGCGCGCCCCGCTCGCCCATGGCGTAGGCGCGGACGGCGCCGTGCGCGACCTGGCTGCCGACGTCGACGGCGAACTTCTGCTTGTCGACCGCGTCGAGATACTCCGGGTAGGTCTCCCATCCCCAGGTGATGCCCTCGGTCAACGCGGTCCCGGGGATGTCCTCGACGCCCTCCATCAGCTCGATCAGCCACTGCTCGGTGCCGGGCCGCACGGGCGCGAAGCCGACGCCGCAGTTGCCGGTCACGATCGTGGTCACGCCGTGGCCGCTGGAGGGCTCCAGCAGGCTGTCCCAGCTGACCTGACCGTCGTAGTGGGTGTGGATGTCGACGAATCCGGGCGCCACCACGCGACCTGTCGCATCGATGGTTTCGGCCGCCTCGCCGGTCAGCGTGGGGCCGTCGGCGGAGCGGCGAACGACGTCGACGATCTTGCCGTCCTTGATGCCGATGTCAGCGAGAAAGCGTTGCGCGCCCGTGCCGTCGACGACCGTGCCACCGATGATCTTCAGGTCGAACATGAGACTTCCCTTCGCCGGGTCGCGGGCTGTCCCTGGCGGGCTGAGCGCGAGGCACGCCGGATTTCGCTACGGTAGGTAGCGTAACTCTTGGCGCGACGAAGGCAATAGCCCCGGCCGAATTGGTCCGCCGTCAGAGCGAGCCCTTCAGGGCGTCGACGGTTTCCAGATCATCGAGTGCCGCGACGCCGCGCCGCAGGCCTTCCATCGCAATGACTTCGAGCTGCATGCCACCCATCCCGGTGGTGATCAGCGGGGCGACGTATGCGTACAACGCGGCCTGGCGGAACCGCAGCCACAGGTCGTCGCGGTCCAGCTCGGGTCCGCCGGCGGCGATCAGCGCCCGCCGGTAGTCGTCGAGGAGTTCGCGCTGGTTGGCCTGGCGGTCCTCCGGCGTCAGGCTGGTGATCAGGGTGTAGGCCAGTTCGCGCGACGGGTGTCCACGGCGCACCGCCTGCCAGTCCAGCAGCCCGGCCTTGCCGCCGTGGAAGTACATGTTGCCCGGGTGGGCATCGCCGTGCATGACGGTATGTGGGGGAGTGTCGATGAGCGCCGCGACGGCGCGGTAGTTGTCGGCGATGAACTTGCCGTTTTCCACCGGGATCGTGGTCCGCTCGGCCAGCCGCTTGATGGAGGTGTGCATGAGCGACCCGGTCAACAGCGACGTGACGTCGCCCGACGGGGTGTACAGCCAGCCCATTGGCCCGCGCCCGTCGCGCGGCAGCCGCCCCCAGAAGGTGGCGTGCAGTTCGGCAAGCAGCTCGACGATCAGGCCGGCCTGGTCGGCCGACAGCGGGTGCAGCGTGTCGGGGAACTCGCACGACTCCGCCGGCAGGTCCTCGAGGACCAGCAGGTATCGGCCGGTCCACGGGTCGAACGCCGTGCCGTGGCAGTAGGGGACGCCGATGACCTGCGGCGCGAGCTCCCGGTAGAAGCGGACCTCGGTGTGTCCCAGGCGTCCGAGCTCGCCCATCAGCCGGGTGGCAGCGGCCTGCGCCGCGACCTTGACGAACACCGAGTCGGGGACCTCCCTGCCGGTCAGTACCAGCCGGCCACGCGAGGAGGTGCCGGCGTCGCGGCTCAGCACGCGGATGGATCGAACGGTGGTCCCCATGACCCGGGACAGGGTGGCGGGGTCGATGTCCTCGACCGTCCGTGGCAGGCCGAATCGGCCTCCGACCACCGCGTCGGTGGCCACCCGCCCCGCACCGCGGCCCAGGTGAGCGGCTAAGCCGAGGATGGAAAATGCTTGTCCCACAGGAGTTTTCATGTCATCCATCCTGATTTGCGAGCCGGCCGCAGTACTGCGCGCTTAACACCAGCGGCGTCGGACAAAATCGATCGAACGTCTGGACATCAGACAATATACGATTATTGTCTGATCTGTGGCACCAAGGCCCTCACCACGAACTGCTCGACGAATTCTCGTTTGTCCGCGGCGGGGCGAAATCGCCACGAGGGCGCCAGCAGAAACAGCGTCGCGGTGTGCAACCACTGGACGATCGACCGGAAATCGACGTCGGGGTAGAGCAGCCCCGCCGCTTTCCATCGGTCCAACAGCGGCCCGTAATGCCGCAGCAGCAGCTCCACGATCGGTTCGGAACCCTTCTCGAGCGCCGACGCCACCGCGGTGCTCTCGGCGGCGAACAACGCTTCGTTCAGCGCGTTGCCGTCCACCGATTCCACCCGCGCCAGCACCATCTCCGGCACCGATCGAACCGGGTCGTCCGGGGCGGGCAGCGAGCGCACCAACTCGGCGAGCGCGCTGTCCACACGCGACAGCATCAGGCCCAGCAGGACGTCATCGCGGCCCGGGAAATACCGGTACACCGTCGACCGCGAGACGCCGGCCTCGTCGGCCACCTCGCCCATCCGGAACTGGGTGTTGCCGCGCCGGACGATGCAGCGGCCGGCGGCATCCAGGATTCGTCGACGGGCCTCCTCGTCATCGAGGATCGCGCGGTCGTCGCCCCAGCGCCGGCTCGGTTCCATGGCGGCGATGTTACGGGATGCGTTGTGCTGCTTTGTTATCTGACGCGAGCAGAATCCGGCCCAGCCTGAGCCGCTAACGAATCCTCCTGCAGCACAACGTGCCAGCGAGCCAGAAAGGGCCATCGATGGGGTACTCCGCGGCGGACGAGTCTTTCACCCACCAGCTGCCGACGACGTTCGACCAGGTGCACGACACCGATCCGACGTGGTCGGATCGGTGCTACTTCTTCGCCGCGTCGCCGGACGGCACCATGCTGTTGGCCAGTGGCTACGGCAACAACCCGAACACCGCCAGCGGGTTGGGTTACGTCAAGGTCAGCGTCGCCGACGGCCGGCACTGGGACCTGTTGTCCGGTCGGCCGGTATCAGGCGATGACCGCGCCGAGCTGCGCGCCGGGC
Source organism: Mycobacterium sp. 1245801.1 (assembly GCF_001673055.1). Taxonomy (NCBI): domain Bacteria; kingdom Bacillati; phylum Actinomycetota; class Actinomycetes; order Mycobacteriales; family Mycobacteriaceae; genus Mycobacterium; species Mycobacterium sp. 1245801.1. The sequence goes on along the minus strand of NZ_LZKY01000171.1, from coordinate 40,544 downwards.
CGATGCGCTGGACCTGCGTCGAGCCGCTGAAGAAGTGGCGATTGGACATCGAGCCCAACAACTCCGGAATCGAATGGGAACTCTATTACGAACCCACCGCCCCGATGTGGGAGTTGTTGCCCATGAAAGTGCATGGCAAGAACGGCGAACTGCTCGCGGACATGTACCACATGAAAGAACCCGGCCGGTGGAGTGGTTGGGTGCAGATCGACGGGGAACGCATCAGCGTCGACGGCTTCCACGGCGGACGTGACCGGACCTTCGGGGTGCGGATCTCCGACAAGATCGACTTCTGGCTGTGGCTCGACGCCGGCTTCGGCGACCATGCCATCGAAGCGTGGATCATCGAATCCTCCGATGGCGCGGTCAATTACGTCGACGGCGGCATCACGCATGCCGACGGGACCTTGTCGAAGCGATTCGTCAAGATCTCCCACGAGGTCGAATTCGACGGCGACCGCAAGCGGCCCACCCGCGCGGTGCTCGTCTTCACCGATGAGGACGGCGAGGCCCATCGGGTGATCGCCGAGGCGCCGCACCTCGAGGTCAACGCCTATTACGGGCTGCCGATGGCGCACTGCCAGTACGAGGACCTGGGCGGCGGCGCATACTTCATCCATTTCACCTGGGACAGCAGCGATCCCGAGCAGCTGACCGAGACAGAGGGCAAGTCGATGGCCCTGGACCAGCTGATGCGGTTCGAACGGGGTGGCGAGACCGGTTGGGGCATCTTCGAATTGCTGCTGGGCGGCCAGGGTTATCGCCGTTACCCCAACTGGGCGGCGATGGACATGTCCGCATTCACCCAGGACAAAACCCCGGTCGATCGACTGCCCGCGGATGACGCGGGGGTGCGCCAATGACGCTGGGCGAGGAGTTGCAACGGCGGCTCGGTGGCTGGCTGCGCACGCAGCTGCCGGACGCCGACGACGTCCGTCTCGAGGGCGTCGACCGGGTGAGCTTCGGGCACTCGGCCGAGATGATGACACTGCGCGTCGTCACCCGCACGGATGGGCGCGACGACCACCAGGACGTCGTGTTGGGGCTGCGCCCGCGGCCACCGGCGCTGTTGGAGCCCTACGACCTGGCGCGCCAGTTCCGGATTTTGCGAGCCCTGGCCGAAACCCCGGTCCGCGTGCCGCGAGCGCTGTGGCTCGAGCCCACCGGCGACATCCTCGGCAGGCCGTTCTTCGTCATGGAACGCGTCGACGGCGACGTCTACGAAATGGAGCCGCCGCCCGACGCCGACCGTGCTGTGGTGCGAATGTGTCAGAGCCTGGTCGAACAGCTGGCCGCCATCCACACGGTCGACCTGAGACGGACCGGGCTGGACACCCTCGACGACGGCTCGGACCATCTGGACCGCGAGCTCGCGCACTGGGCCGCGGAGATGAACCGGGTCAAGCGCGACCGCCTGCCCGCCCTGGAGCGGCTGCACGAGGCCCTGCTCGCCGCCAAGCCCGCGCCGTACCCGAAGGTCACACTGGTGCACGGGGACGCCAAACCGGGCAATTTCGCCTTCTCCGGCGGCGAGGTCAGCGCGGTCTTCGATTGGGAGATGACGACCGTCGGTGATCCGCTGACCGACATCGGGTGGCTCGAAATGCTGTGGATGCAGCCGGTCGGGATCACCAGCCACCCCGCGGCCCTTTCCATCGATGAGCTGCTCGCGCACTACGAGTCGGCCAGCGGCATCACGGTCACCGACCGGCCCTGGTATCGGGCGTTCAACGCGTTCAAGATGGCCGTCATCTGCCTCATCGGCGCGATGCTCGTGGAGGACGGGCACAGTGCGGACCAGAAACTCGTGCTGGCCGCTTACGGCACCTCATTGCTGACCAGCGCCGGGCTCACCGAGCTAGGAATCGACGAAGCCCTCGACGACGGTCCGGTGCTGCCGCGGGAAGAACGCATCCAGCAGGTGCTGGCGGGCTGATCAGGCGTTGACGTCGGTCCACGTCAACGTGACGCGGGTGCCCTGCGGCGTGGGCTCGATGACCACGGCGTCGGCGAGCACCTCCATCAGCGGAATGCCGCGGCCGCGCCGCTGCTGCTGGCGCTGCACCGGCACCTTCTGTCGCCAACGGCCGCGGTCGTCGACGGTCACCGCGAGGGTGTCGGCATTCGCGTCGTAGGCTGCCCGCACGTCGAGCGTGCCGCGCTCGGCGGCGTCGACGTAGGCGAATTCCGCGGCGTTGGCGATCGCCTCGTTCACCGCCAGCAGCAGATCGCTGAACCGGTCGTCGTCAAGGGAGAAGTACCGCTCGAGCCACGCCGCGAATTCGGCGCGGGTGCGGGCCGCGCTGCGCGCGTCGGCGACCACACGCGTCCGTACGAAGCGGGATCGGTCATCGATGTTGGACACGTTCTGCGGCTGGTCAGCGCGTCCCGTCATTCCCAGTTGCATTGCCACCCTGTCGACGCTCACTCACCAGCGATGCCGCTCAGCGCTCCGTCCAGACTGCTGTAGAGCGAGAGCACGCTGTCGATACCCATGAGTTTGATCGGCCTGCTGGTGGCCGAGCCATTGGCGACCACCGCGAACTGCGTCGGCGGCTCGAGCTCGGCCTGCGCGGAGACCAGGACCGTCATCCCGGCCGACGCCAGAAAACCGACTTTGGACAGATCGACGATCAAGGCCGCGGGCTTGGTCGCCAGCGCGGTCTGGATCGCGTCGGCCAGCAGCGGCGAGCTGAGCATGTCGACTTCGCCGGAGACGCTGAGCACGACCGCCTGGTCTACCTGGTGTTTGCCCACTTCAAAAGCGGTTGGATCGACTAAGTCGCCGGTTTGTTCGCCCATGGTCTATCACTCACATTCGGTCCCTTGCGGGACACCGCTAGCCTTCTGAACAGCCACTGCCGTATCCGGGGGCTGTTTATTCAACCCCGCGGGAACACGCTTGCCTACGGAGGAGACGCACCCCGTCGATCTGCGCTGGTAAATGCAGATACAGCTACAAGTGTTTAGTCAATGGTAGGACACGCGGCGTACCACGCTCAAAACGCTGAACGATTTCGGGCGCCGCGACGTAGTCCGGATGTGCGTGACGGCCAGCCTAGAAGTTGCACGGGCCAACGGCCCGTGCGTGAATTGCTTCCACCTGCCTCGCTCTCGGCCCGCGTGGCGTGGCCTGCAGAAATGGGAAGGACGGTCGGCCGTGGAACCCGGTGATCGCGGCGGCGAGCAACACAGCGGCGAGCGGCCCGACGATCCCGGAGAAGACCCGCGCACGGCGTCGACTTCCGGTGCGCTGAACCGGCGGCGCGCGCTGCTCGGCATGGGCGCGGTAGCCGGCGCCGCCGCGGTCGACGTCGGTGGCTTCGCCTATGCCGGTGCCTGGCTACGGCCCGGCACGCTGACGCCGCCCCGATTCACCGATCGCTTCGAGCACGTCTATGGCCGCCACGCCGGGTTCCGGCGAAACCACGCCAAAGGGCTCAGCGCCACCGGCACGTTCGTCAGCACCGGGGCGGCAGCGGGGATCTGCCGGGCCGCGGTCTTCGCGCCCGGAAGCGTTCCCCTGATCGGCCGGTTCTCTCTGTCCGGTGGGTTGCCCGACCAGGCCGACAAGCTCGACACCGTGCGCGGGCTGGGGCTGCTGTTCGACGGGCCCGCCGGGCGGCAGTGGCGCACCGCGATGATCAACCTCCCGGTCTTCCCGGACAGCACCCCGCAGGGGTTTTACGACCGGTTGCTGGCGTCCAAGCCGCTGCCCGGCACGAGCAAGCCCGACCCGCAGCAGATGGCCGCGTTCCTGCAACGCCATCCCGAGACCGCCGCGGCCATGCGGATCATCAAGCAGGCGCCGCCGAGCACGGGATTCGCCGACAGCGCCTTCCATGCGCTTAACGCCTTTCGGTTCACCAACGGCGCCGGCGCGACGGTGCCGGTGCGCTGGTCGGCGATTCCCCAGCAAGGCGCCGACGTGGCGGCCCTGCCCGCCGGGCCGCCGGCCAAGGACTACCTGTTCGACGCCCTCATCCGGACGCTGGCGCGCACCCCGCTGACCTGGCGGCTGATGCTCACCGTCGGCGAGCCGGGGGACCCGACCAACGACGCCACAAAACCGTGGCCGCCGGGACGGCGCACCATCGACGCCGGCACCATCACCATCTCCGCGGTCCAGACGGAGGACGCCGGCAACGCGCGCGATATCAACTTCGACCCGCTGGTGCTGCCGGACGGCATCACCGCCTCCGACGACCCGCTGCTCGCGGCGCGCTCGGCGGTGTACGCCCGTTCATTCGGTCGCCGCGCCGGTGAGCCCAAAACGCCCAGCGCAGTCGGCGTCGAAGCGGTCCTGCAATGACTGAGGCGACCGTCGCGCCGCGGTTCACCCTGCTTTCGCGCGTCCTGCACTGGCTGATGGCCCCGATGGTGATCGCGCAGTTGCTCATCGGCGTGACCATGGTCGCCGCCCTGGGCCTGTACCCACGACTGCTGGCCATCCACCGGCCGCTGGGCCTGCTGATCCTGGCCTTCGCCCTGGTCCGGCTGGTGAACCGGCTCAGGCACCGGCCACCGCCGTTTTTGGCCACCATGAGCAAGACCGAACGCCGCGTCGCGACGGGATCGGAGTACCTGCTCTACGCCCTGCTGCTCGTGCAGCCCCTGACCGGGTGGGCCATGCTGTCGTCGGCGCGCTTCCCGATCACCCTGCTCGGGCCCGTCGCGCTGCCCGGCATCGCACCGCACAACGTCGACGTCTTCGCGGTCCTGCGCGAGTGCCACGGCGCCTTCGCGCTCCTGCTTTTCCTCGCGTTTACCGCCCACATGACGGCGGTACTCTTCCACACGCTCGTCTTGCGCGACCGGCTCCTCGACCGCATGGCGGTGTGGCGCAGCAAGCCGCCACCCCGCAGCCAGACCGAGGCGCAGACCGACGTCGCAGTCTGACGACCTGCCTGCTCGGGCCCAAAGTGGCCGAATATGATCGGCACGATTCGGACTTGAGCGCGCGGTCACCGGCCGTGGGCGCCGTGCCCGTGAGGGCCATGAGGAACTGGGAGAGTTCAATGTCGAACCAGCAGCAAGCGGAGCGGATGACGGCGGGCAAAGGATTCATCGCGGCGCTCGACCAGAGCGGCGGTTCGACGCCCAAGGCGCTGCGCCTCTACGGCATCCAGGACGACGCCTACTCCTCCGAGAAGGAGATGTTCGACCTCATTCACCAGATGCGCTCGCGGATCATCACGTCCCCGGCGTTCACCGGTGACCGGGTGCTGGCCGCGATCCTGTTCGAGCAGACCATGGACCGCGAGATCGCGGGCAAGCCGTCGACCACCTACCTGTGGGAGACCAAGGGCGTGGTGCCGATCCTCAAGATCGACAAGGGCCTGGCCGACGCGTCCGACGACGTCCAGCTGATGAAGCCGATCCCGGGCCTCGACGAACTGCTGGACCGGGCCGCCGGCCTGGGCGTCTTCGGGACCAAGGAGCGGTCGGTGATCGGCGGTGCCAACCCCAAGGGCATCGCGGCGGTGATCGCCCAGCAGTTCGAGCTGGGCCATCAGGTGCTCTCGCACGGTCTGGTGCCCATCATCGAGCCCGAGGTCACCATCTCGATTTCGGACAAGGCCGAGGCCGAGGGCATCCTGCGCGACGAGATCACCAAGCAGCTCGACTCCGTGCCGGACGGTCAGCGCGTGATGCTCAAGCTGAGCCTGCCCACCGAGGTCAACTTCTACCGTCCTCTGATCGAGCACCCGAAGGTGATGCGGGTGGTCGCCCTGTCCGGCGGTTACTCCCGCGAGGAAGCCAACGACCTGCTGGCCAAGAACACCGGGCTGATCGCCAGCTTCAGCCGCGCGCTGACCGAGGGCCTGACCGTCGACCAGTCCGACGAGCAGTTCAACGCCACCCTGGACAAGGCGATCCAGTCCATCTACGACGCTTCGGTGGCCGGCTGAACCTTCCTGCGGGCCCTCGGTCCTGGTAGTAGCGGGACCACCCGAACGGCGCCCATCGGCGCTAGGGTCACTTCATGCGCGATCAGCAAGCGCTGGCGACGTTCCTGCGGGCACGGCGCGGCTTGTTGAAGCCCGCCGATGTCGGCCTTGTCGGGGGTGAACGCCGGCGGGTGGCCGGCTTGCGCCGCGAGGAAGTCGCGATGCTGGCCGGCATCAGCGCCGAGTACTACCTGCGGCTGGAGCAGGGGCGCGAGCGGCAGCCTTCAGACCAGGTCCTCGAGGGGCTCGCCAGCGCGCTGCAACTCAACGACGATGCCGCCGAATACATGCGGACCCTCACCCATCCCGCCCCCCGCCGACGGCGTCCGGCGGCAGCGAAGGTGGACCCTAGCCTGCAGGGGCTGCTCGACACCTGGCATCTGACTCCCGCTTATGTGCAGGACCGTCATATGAACATCCTGCTGGGCAACTCGATGGCGCGGGCGCTCATTCCGTACTTCGCGCCGGGCTCCAATCATCTGCGGTTCATCTTCTTGGACCCCGAGTTGCGCAAGTGGCTTCGTAATTGGGACGAGGTCGCCGGCATTCTGGTGTCCTGGTTGCGCTTCAACATCGCCGAGGAGAGTCCCGGCGATCCGGAACTGCAAAAGCTAATCGGCGAGTTGAGCATCGCCAGTCACGACTTCCGCACGCTGTGGGCCCGCCAGGACGTCAAACAGAAGACCAGTGGCATGGGGCTGATAAATCACCCGCAGGTGGGCCCGCTCGACCTGCACTACCGCGCCTTCGTTCTTCCCGAAACACGGCAGGCGCTGGTCACCTACTACGCGGAAGCCGGTTCACCGTCGGAAGAGCGGCTGCGTCTGCTCTCCAGCCTCGCGCAGCCCACAACGTAAGCCCTGGGCGCCATGCGCTCCTAGCGCGCGCCAATTGAACTGCAGCGCGGGCTATCTCGCTTCACGTCGCCGCGCTGCCTAGCCGCCGCGCTACCAGGAACGACGGGGCCTGGATGCGCCCTGGAGCACCCGACATGCTGATTGCAACAAACCGACGGCCAAGGAGCAATCGACGGTGGGCATGGCATCTGCACAAACCAATTCGGCGGCGGCGCAGGACTTTCAGGCGCGGGTGCGGGCAAATCAGCAGCGCCTCACGGGCGAGCTGAAACCGTGTTACGACTTCATCGTGTGCGGAGCCGGGTCGTCGGGTTCGGTCGTCGCGGGGCGCCTGGCCGAGAATCCGGAGGTCAGTGTGCTTTTGGTGGAGGCGGGCGGCGATGACGACGTACCGGCCGTCACCCAGGCCAACCAGTGGCCCTACAACCTCGGCAGTGAACGCGATTGGGGCTTTCGTGCCGTACCGAACCCGCACATCAACGGGCGGTCCATTCCGATGTCGATGGGCAAGGTGCTGGGTGGGGGATCCAGCATCAACGTCATGTGCTGGGCGCGCGGCCACAAGAACGACTGGGACTTCTTCGCCGACCAAGCCGGGGATCCGGGCTGGGGCTACGACGCAGTTCTCGACATCTATCGCCGCATCGAAGACTGGCATGGCCCCGCCGATCCCGCCTACCGGGGCACCGGTGGACCGGTGTTCGTGCAGCCCGCTCCCGAACCGAGCCCGCTGGCACCGGCCACGCTATTGGCCGCGCGTTCGATCGGGATTCCCACTTTCGAAAATCCCAACGGGCGCATGATGGAAGGGCCCGGCGGGGCGGCCATTGAAGATATCCGCGCGCGCAACGGCAAGCGGGAGTCGATATTTCGTTCCTACACGTATCCGCTCATGGATCGGCCCAACCTGACGGTGCTCACCGAGGCCCTCGTGACCCGGGTGGTCTTCGATGCGAACCGCGCTACCGGGGTCCAGATCCGGTATCGCGGGTCGACGCTCGTCGTCGGCGCCGAGTGCGAGGTGGTGCTGTCCCTGGGGGCCATCCATACCCCGAAGGTGTTGATGCAATCGGGGATCGGCGACGAGGGACAGCTGCACGCCTTCGGAATCCCTGTGCGCCAGCATCTTCCGGGTGTGGGCCGCAACTTCCAGGACCATGTGGCTATCCACTGCGTGTGGCAGGACCGGGTGCCGCTGCCGCCGCGCAACACCATGTCGGAGGCGACGGTGTATTGGACCATGTCGGATGCCGAGACGCCGGACGTGTTCATCTGCCAGGCCGAGGTGCCGATCGGCACCGACGAGACGATTGCCAGATTCGGCCTCCCACAGTCCGGTTGGACGCTGTTCGCCGGTGTGGCACACCCGAGGAGTCGTGGACACCTCCGGCTGACCGGACCACACCCGGATGATCCGATCCGCATCCACGCCAATACTTTTGGTGATCCCGACGACCTCAAGGCCGCGTTAGCCGCGGTGGAGTTGTGCCGCGAACTCGGGAACTCGCAGGCCCTGTGCCCGTTCGTCAGCCGGGAGGTGACACCCGGCAGCCTGAAGGGCCGTGACCTCGAGGGCTTCGTCCGCGACGCCGCGACTAGTTACTGGCATCAGAACGGTACGGCCAAGATGGGCCGCGATTCGGATGCCGTCGTCGACGCATCACTGCGCGTCTACGGGATCGAGAAGCTGCGCGTCGCCGACGCGTCGGTGATGCCGGGAATCACCACCGGCAACACCATGGCGCCCAGCGTGATCATCGGCGAGCGCGCCGCCGCGATGCTCGTCGCGGACCACTCCTAGTAGCGGTGCCGGGCCATGCGCGGGGGCCCGGAGTCACCGTCGTCGGAGACCAGTGCGGGCACCATCTCGCTGGTCACCAGGCCCTCGTGTCGGGTCGCTTCGTCGATGACGGCGAAGGATTCGGCGATGTTGGCCGGCGTATCGATCACCACGGTGACGACGGGAACCCGGCGGGTCAACGAGAGCAATCCGTCGCCGTGGGGCGGGTGGTCGCCGTGGAACCCCCAGACGCCGCGCAGCACGGTCGCGCCGTCGACGGTCTTGGCTTGGCGCAGCCGCTGGACGATCGCGCGGTGTATCGGCACACCCGCATGGTGCGCCGATTCCGTGGTGTAGATCGTCAGCTGCTGGAACAGCGGCAGGCCGCGCTCGTCGACGCCGGGCAGGGCGTGCGGCCGCTCCAGAAACCGGCCGTCGCGCTTGCACACCCGGACGCGTTCGACGGTGAACAGCGGCCTGCGCAGCAGTTGGCCGAGCTCCGGTAGCACCCGACCGATGCGCTCGCCGGAGCCGACGACCACGATCATCATCGGCACATCGGCGTTGCGGCCAAAGAAGTTCGCGCGCTGGCGTTCTCCGTGTGCGACGCCGTCCACCCCGAGCAACACCGTGGCGCCGGCCAGGCCGCGCCGGTGCATCAAGTCGCACAGCGCGATGTAGGCGGGCGAGCCGTCGACGCGCTGCTTGCGCCCGACGTAGATCGTCAACTTGACGGCGTCGCGCAGATCCTCGGGTAGCCGCGGCGACCCGATGTCGTCGTGCAGCAGCCGAGCACGTTCCAGGGTCACCAGGCCTCGCTGCTTGACGCTCAGCACCGGGTCGAGCAGCGCCTCGATCTTCGCTCGCGTGTCGACCGCGATGATCGCCACGGGCGGGTCCTCGGACAACGTCAGCGACTCGTCGGTGCGCAGATAGTGACCGGTGCCGAACCCGCCGATGCCGCGCAGCAGGACGCCGCAGGCGATTCGGTGCCGCGCGTACAGGCCGAGCAGCACATCGGAGACGAAACTGTCCCCGGTCCGCCTGCGCTCGGCCAGATAGGTGGTGAGCTTCAGGCAATCGTCGTCCATCGCCGCTCCCGTCGCCCTTGCGCCGAGCCTACCGTTCGCAGACGTCAAGCGTCGCAGCGGTGTTCGGTGTGACCTACCTCAGCGCAGCTGCTCGGTGGGCACGCCGTAGCGGCCCTGGTAGGCGCCCACTCGCTCACGCACTTCGACGGCGTCCAGCCCGGTGTCCGCCCAGGTGTATCGGCTGCGCCCGCCGTCCGAGGGGTGGGAGGCGAGGAAGTCGCGCATCTTCTGCTCGGCATCGGGGCGCAGCTCGCGGTCCATCCGCTGGTAGATGTCCTTGATCGTGGTCCAGGGGTCGTTCATGAAGTCGGCGAACTGCACGTCGATCACCCGGTCCGCGGGCACGGCGCCGCTGTCCCGCAAGGCCATCTCGCGCTCCAGGCCGACGATGATCTCCTCGTAGGACTGGGCCGCGCACTCGGTGATGCTGGATTCGTCGCTGCACATCCGGCGCAGGTGATGGGTGAGCGCGGCGATCGACGATATGACGTTGAGTGGGTCGCGGTGGGTCTGCACGATCAACGCGTCCGGGTATTCGGTCAGCAGCGCGTCGAGCTGCCAAAGGTGCGCCGGTGACTTCAACAACCACTGCCCGGGGACGCCAGACTGCAAGTGCTGCAAGAAGATCCGATGGAAGCGATAGGCGCCGGCATGGTCGGCTTCGTACATCAGCCAACGGTAGTAGCTCGGCAGCCGATACTGCACCGAGAAGATCATGCTGACGAACTCGGCCGCGGTGATGCGCACACACTCCTGGCCGACCAGCGCCCCCATCGGGTGAAAGGCCAAGAACCCCGGCATGATCTGTTCGGAAAGGTCGATGCCGGCCTGGGTCTGGGCGATGCGGGGATCGCTGTGATAGGTCTCGGGCTGCGGCACCGGACAGGGCTCGTCGACCTCCCACGTCAGCGGCGCGCGCAGCTCGGGATCCTGGGCGAGCAGGTCGTAGAGAATCGTGGTGCCGGTGCGCGGCTGGCCGACGATGAAGATCGGCGCCTTGACCTCCTCGCGGGAGACCTCGGGATGTTCTTTGCGCCAAGCGATTACGCCGAGCCGGTTCTTCAGCGCCCGCATCAGGTCAAGGTGGGCGATCTCGACACCGATGTCGGATAGCCGGGCGTCGTTGATCAGCCCGTCGGTCACCCGGTGCAATCCGGGCCGCCAACCCTCGTCGCCGAAGTCGTCGCTGCCGACTTCGTCGCAGGCGGCGGCGATCAATCGTTCCGGAGCGAAGCGGTCCTGCAATGTCATTTCCGCTCCTCGGCCTCGCGCACGGACACGGTGACCTCGGGCGGGCTCGGATTGTCCAGCCAGCGCACGACGATGAAGCCGCGATGCCGGCCACCGGTGTCGAGCCAGTGGCCAAACCCGAAGTCTTCGGCCGCGATTGCGATCCGCACCCGCCCGTCGGCGTCGGGCTGGACGCCGCGGTTGGTCACCGAGCTGTGCCGGCGAAGCGGCTCCAGGCATTCGTGCCAAATGCTTTCCAGCGTGACGTTCCAGTACCGGGTGTCGGGCGGGACGATGTCCAGGACGAGGGCCTGACCGGGTTCGAGCCGAAAGGTGCCCATCATGTACAGGTTGTCCGGCGTGGTGTCGGCCGCACCCAGGTCGGCGGCTTGGGCGGTCAGCAACGTATTTGGCGTGTGCAGGAGTTCCGGCTTGATGGTGCGGTGCAGGGTCGCGAGTTTCATCAGCGACCATGCCATCGCGGTGAATTGGTCGGCGAGCCCGTCGTCGGTCAGCGTCGGCACGGGCCCGGGGTCCAGCGCCTCGATCCGCAGCGTCGCCAATTCCTCGTTCGACCGGTCACCGATGTATTCCCGGACGACCACCGACGAGGCGTCGTCGGGGACCTTCACCCACTGAGCGCCGGCCAGATCGGCGGGTTCGTCGGCCGCGAGCACGAGCGTGAACTCACCGGAGTCGAGCGCCAGGTCGACGTCGCTCAGGTAGGCCGCCATCCGCCGCGGGGTGAGTCCGGTCCCGGCCAGGATCTGGAATCCCAGGTAAGCGCTGGAGCCGCGGGTGCCGGTGATGCGGTAGCGGCGGTCGCCGCGAATCATCGCCAGGTAATACTTGCCGTCCGGGTTGGGGCCCCCGACCATCCGGTTCTCCGAGCACATATCGAAGAACGACGGCCGCTCGGGGTCGGATTCGACCGTCATCTGCGCGCACAGCGCTAACACCCGGGCGACCACGCGCAGACCCTCGGCCAGTTCCCGCGCCGACTCGGCATCCTCGGTCACGATCTTGGTGACGTCGGCCAGCATCTGCTGGAAGAACTCCCACGCGGCGCGCGCCTTAGGGGCCGGCTGATCGGACGAAGCGGTGATCTGAGACATTGTCTCATACTAAGACTATGTCTTACGATTGTGGGGACGATTCGCAGGAAACAGGTGGGGACATGTCAAGTGCAGCGTCCGCTACGCCGTCGCTGGCCCAGCGCAAGCGTGCGGCGATGCGCCAGCGCATCGCCACGGCGGCCGCCCAGCTGGTCGCCAGCCGGGGTCTGGCGGGGGCCACGGTGGACCGCATCGCCGACACCGCTGACATTGGCCGGGCAACGTTCTTCCGCTACTTCAATTCCAAGGAAGACGCCGTCGCCGAGGGCATGAACGCCCACTGGCTGGACCGGATCACCGCCGCGCTGGCCGCCCAACCACCGCAGCTGACCGCCATCGAAGCGGTAGCCGGCGCCTTCGGTGAGCTCGCCCGTGGCTTCGCCGAGATCGAAACGCAGATCCGCGAATTGGCCACGCTGACAAGGTCATCCGACACGCTGGACGCGTGGACGCTGCATATCTATGTGCGCTATGAGCTGGCGATCGCCGAGCTCATCGCGCCCCGCATGCCCAACCTGACCCCGCAGGACCCGCGGCCACGCCTGATCGGGGCGCTGGCGATGGCGGCGGTGCGCGTCGCGCTGGACGACTGGCTGAGCCACGGGGGTTCGTTGCCCGACCGGGTGCGCCGGGGCCTGGCCGCGGTGTCGGTCGGCTGACGCGCGACGGTCAGGCGACGGTGAGCGCCTCCACGATGAGCCGGGTGGTCCGTTCGGCGCGGCGGCGCGAGTAGGGCTGCGCGCCGGAAAGGATCGGGTACACCACCCCACCGACGATGGCATCCGCAGCCGATTCCGCGGTGGCCTCGTCGATGCCGTCGGCCCGGAGCCGGGCCCGCACGCTGTCGTGTAGCGGCGCACTGAATCCGGCGCGCAGCTTGACGGCGGTGTCCTCGTGTTCCATGCAGGCCACCGTCAGCGTGCGCAGCATGGCCGAACCGCGCGGCGTCGTCAGGCTGGCGAACAACTTGCCCACCCAGCCCTCCAGGTCGGCGGCCAGGTTGCCACTGTGGTTGACCGACGCGAGCAGTTTGTCGGCATCTTCGAGCATCACGTCGGCGACCAGCGCGGGGCGAGTGGGCCACCATCGATAGATGGTCTGCTTGCCCACCCCGGCGCGCGCGGCGACCGCCTCGATGGTCAGCCCGTCGAAGCCGCGCTCGAGCAGCAGTTCTCGCGTGGCGGTGACGATCGCCGTGCGCGACTTCTCGCTGCGCCTGCGAGGCGAGCCCGCCGCCGTGTTCACCGCGTCGAGATCGGTTGGCATCTGGTGGTCCTCGCTTCTGCGAACTCAGATCGAACGCCCCTCGCGGGGATCGGGTGCGCTTTACATATCCCGAATCGCCCCGGTAGTCTGCCACAAGACGAGACGGTCCGTCTTGTAACGAAAGGATAGCAGTCGGTGCGGCCAACGCCAGTTATCGCTCGGCCGTCCTCGTGAGTCTGGGACTGAGTCCGGAGCAGCAGGAGCTCAGCGACGCCGTCGGACAATTCGCCGCCCGCCATGCCCCCATCGCCACCACGCGCGACAGCTTCGGCGACCTCGCGGCCGGACGCGTCCCCGAATGGTGGGATGCTCTGGTTGCCAACGGGTTCCACGCCGTGCATCTGCCCGAAGACCTCGGCGGCCAAGGCGGGGAACTGATCGACGCCGCATGCGTTCTGGAATCGGCGGGCATTTCGCTGCTCCCCGGCCCGCTGCTGCCGACGGTCAGCGCCGGAGCCGCCACACTGCTCGCCGATCCGACGCCGAGCGCCCAGTCATTCCTTCGGGACCTGGCAGCCGGCGCCACCGCGGCGATCGTGCTACCCGGGGACGGCTTCTCGGCGCGCCTCGACGGCGGCAACTGGCGGATCAGCGGAGCTTCACCCGTCACCCTCGGGGTGTGCGCGGCGCGAACGATCCTGCTCGGGGCCCATACCGATGACGGCGACATAGTCTGGGCGCTGGTGGACACCGAAACCCCCACGGCCACAGTCGAACCCGTAATCGGCACCGACCTCGTCGCCGACGCCGGCATCCTGCGGCTCGACGACCACAGCGTCACCGACACCGAGGTGCTTACCGGCCTCGACAGCGAGCGTGCCCGCTGTGTGGTCGTGGGGCTCGTCGCCAGCACGACCGCCGGCATCGTTGCGTGGTGCCTGCGGACCGTCACCGCGCACCTGCGCATCCGCGAGCAGTTCGGCAAGGTGATCGGCACGTTTCAGGCGTTGCAGCACAACGCGGCGATGCTGTTGGTGAGCAGCGAGTTGGCCACCGCGGCGGCCTGGGACGCGGTCCGCGCCGTCGGCGAATCACTCGACCAGCATCGGATCGCCGCGGCCGGCGCGGCCGTGATCGCGATCTCGCCCGCGCCGGACCTGGTGCTCGACGCGTTGACGATGCTCGGCGCCATCGGTTTCACCTGGGAACACGACGTGCACCTGTACTGGCGGCGAGCCATCAGCCTGGCGGGATCGATCGGCCCGGCGAATCGCTGGGCGCGACGGCTGGGGGAGCTGACATGCACCCAGACGCGCGACATGTCGGTCAATCTCGGCGATGCGGAGGCCGAATTCCGTTCCTGGGTGGCCGAAACGCTGGATGCGGCCCTGCAGTTGAGCAACGACAAACCAGCACCGCACGGTGACTACGCCGACCAGGCGTCGGGGCCACAGCGCACGTTGCTCGCCGACGCCGGTCTGATTGTGCCGCACTGGCCGGCGCCGTGGGGCGTGGATGCGGGCCCGTTGAAGCAGCTCATCATCGACGAGGAGTTCGCCAAGCGGCCCGGGCTGGTTCGGCCGTCGCTGAACATCGCCGAGTGGATCCTGCCCTCGGTGCTGGCCGCCGCGCCAAAAGAGTTGCAGGAGAGGTTGATTCCGCCGACCCAGCGCGGTGACATTCACTGGTGCCAACTGTTCAGCGAGCCAGGGGCCGGTTCGGACCTCGCGTCGCTGGCCACCCGGGCCACCAAGGTCGACGGCGGCTGGCGGATCAACGGCCACAAGATCTGGACGTCGCTGGCCCAATACGCCGACCTGGGTGCACTGCTCGCCCGCACCGACCCCGAAGCCAGCAAGCACCGCGGCATCGGCTATTTCATCCTCGATATGCGTTCCCCCGGGGTCGAGATCCAGCCGATCAAGACGGCGACCGGGCAGGCGCACTTCAACGAGGTGTTCCTCAACGACGTCTTCGTCCCCGACGAGATGCTGCTGGGCGGACCCACCGACGGCTGGAGCCTCGCGATCGCCACGATGGCCGAAGAGCGCACGGCCATCAGCGGATACGTCAAGTTCGACCGGGCCGTCGCCCTGCGCCGGCTGGCCGCGCAACCCGGACCCGATCGGGACGACGCGTTGCGCGAGCTCGGCGAACTCGACGCCTACACCAATGCGATCAGGGCGCTCGGGGTGCGGGAAACAATTCGGCTGCTCGACGGCCAGGCGTCCGGCCCGGCGTCCAGCATCGCCAAGGTCGCGATGAATGTGCTGCTGCGCCGCACCTTCCAGGCCACGCTGCAGCTGACCGGGCAGGTCGCGATGGTCGACGACCCCGACGCCGCGGTCGTGGAACCCTACCTGCACCTGCCGGCCGAGCTGATCGGAGGCGGGACGAGGGAGATCCAGCTGAACATCATCGCGCAGATGATCCTCGGACTACCCCGAAAGTAAGGCACAGCATGGGATTACGCGGAGAAGCCGCGATCGTCGGATACGTCGAGCTGCCGCCCGAGCGGCTCAACAAGGCCTCGCCCGCGCCGTTCGTCCTCGAGCAGTGGGCGGAGCTGGGCGCCGCCGCGCTCGAGGATGCCGGCCTGCCGGGAGATGTCGTCAACGGCATCGTGGCGTCGCACCTGGCCGAGTCGGAGATCTTCGTCCCCTCCACGATCGCCGAATACCTCGGTGTGGGAGCGAGATTCGCCGAGCACGTCGATCTGGGCGGGGCCAGCGCCGCGGCCATGGTGTGGCGCGCGGCCGCGGCCGTCGAGCTGGGGATCTGCGACGCGGTGCTGTGCGCGCTGCCCGCCCGCTACATCACGCCGTCGTCCAAGAAGAAGCCCCGGCCCATGGTCGACGCCATGTTCTTCGGCTCGTCGAGCAACCAATACGGCTCGCCCCAAGCCGAATTCGAGATCCCCTACGGCAACCTCGGCCAGAACGGACCGTACGGCCAGGTGGCGCAGCGCTACGCCGCGGTCTACGGCTACGACGAGCGTGCGATGGCCAAGATCGTCGTCGATCAGCGCGTCAACGCCAATCACACCGACGGCGCGATCTGGAAGGACAAGCCGCTGACCGTCGACGACGTGCTCGCCAGCCCGGTCATCGCCGACCCGCTGCACATGCTCGAGATCGTCATGCCCTGCGTCGGGGGCGCCGCGGTCGTCGTCGCCAGCGCCGACGTCGCCAGGCGGTCGCGCAATCGCCCGGTGTGGATCAAGGGATTCGGCGAACACGTGCCGTTCAAGACCCCGACGTACGCCGAGGATCTGCTGCACACCCCGATCGCCGCCGCGGCCGATACCGCGTTCGCCATGACCGAGCTGAGCCACGAACAGATGGACATGGTGTCGATCTATGACTGTTACACCATCACCGTGCTGCTGTCCCTGGAAGATGCCGGCTTCTGCGAAAAGGGCAAGGGCATGGAATTCGTCGCCAACCACGACCTGACCTTCCGCGGCGATTTCCCACTCAACACCGCGGGCGGGCAATTGGGCTTCGGCCAAGCGGGTTTGGCCGGCGGAATGCACCACGTCTGCGACGCCACCCGCCAGATCATGGGCCGCGCGGGCGCCGCGCAGATCGCCGACTGCAACCGGGCGTTCGTGTCCGGCAACGGGGGCATCCTGTCCGAGCAGACGACGCTGATCCTGCAAGGGGACTGAGGAGATGAATTTCGAACGGCCCATGCCCGTCAAAACGCCCACCAGCGCGCCGTTTTGGGATGCGCTCGGCGAGCATCGCATCGTCATCCAGTATTCGCCGTCGCTACAGGCCTATGTGTTCTACCCGCGAGTGCGCGCGCCGCGCACCCTGGCCGACGACCTGGAATGGCGCGAGATTTCCGGGATGGGGACGCTGTACTCCTACACCGTCGCGCACCGGCCGGTCAGCCCGCATTTCGCCGACGCCGTGCCGCAGTTGCTCGCCATCGTCGAATGGGACGAGGGCCCACGGTTTTCCACCGAGATGGTCAACGTCGACCCGGTTCGCCTCAGGGTCGGAATGCGGGTGCAGCCGGTGTTCTGCGACTACCCGGAGCACGACGTGACGCTGCTGCGTTACGAGCCCGCCGACTGAGTCAGGTCGACGACCGCACCACGAGGTGGGCGATGTCGGTCAGCTCCGGAGACGGTGGGGCGGGATGGCCCAGCCGCTCGAATACGGCGGCAAGGGCGGCGTCGGCGACCGCGCAGGGATCGAATTGCACAGTGGTCAGCGGCGGAGTGCTCACCATGCCCATCGGGCTGGCGTCGACGCCCATCACGGCGAGGTCCCCGGGACAGCGCAGCCGTGCTTGGTGGATACCGTAGAGGACCAGGCAGGCGATCTCGTCGCTCTGGGCGCATACCGCGGTCACCCCCTCGCCCACCCAGGCGCTGACCACGTCGGCGGCGTTGTCCAGGGTGACCTCGTCGACGCGCACCGGCGGCAGGTCGCGCGACTGCGCCGCGCGTGACACACCCTCGAACCAGTAGTCACCCAGCGGGCGCCACCGGGCAATCCCGGTGTAGGCGAACGCGATTCGGCGATGACCACGCTCGACCAGGTGCTCGACGCGCATCTCGCCCACCGACAGGTGCGGGTTCTTGAGCGCGGGCAATGTCCCGATCTCGATATGGGGGATACCCGCCTTCGTCACCGCTTGACGGGCGGCCGCACTCAACGGGAACAGGCTGGTGATCGCGACCGGGTCGAGATTTTCGATCGCGTCGACCAGATGCTGGTCGTCGTCGGTCTCGAAGATCTGCACCTGAAGAAAACCCTCGCGGGCCAGTGCGGTGGTCATGTGACTGCCGGCCTGCATCGGCATCTCGCCCACGGCCACGTGTGGGACCACGTAGAGCACCACACCGCTTTTGCCGCGCGCCAGGTTGCGGGCGGCGAGATTGGGCCGGTATCCCAGCAGTTTGGCCGCACGGTACACCGCATCGCGGGTTTCGGGGGAGATGCGCCGGCCCTGCGCGTTGTTCAGCACATAACTGACCGTGGCGGTCGACACGCTGGCCAACCGAGCCACGTCGGCGGTGGTCGGACGCGCAGCCTTATTGTTGCTCAACTTCCGTCACCTTCCCGGCCGGTCATGCCCCATCGTGGCACGCGGCGGCAAAGCGCATCGCGCGATGCCGCGTGGGGAGTTCGCACGCAGCGCCACCGCTTGGACTAATAGTCTTTATGCGAAGACCGAACGGCAATGATCTGTCAGCGATGAACCGGTACCGCCGCATGCCGACCTGGGGTTGGGACAGCCGCGATTCGGGTGGAAACCGCGGCGACCCGCACCTGACGCCGCGGTTGACACTGTGACTCACACCATTGTCTACTAGTCGCTGATGATCCGATCGAGGAGCGCGGCATGAACAAGGACGATCTGATCCTGATCAGCGTGGACGACCACATCGCCGAGCCCGCTGACATGTTCGACGCCCACGTTCCCGCCGCCTACAAGGACCGAGCCCCGCGGGTGGTTCTCGAGCCCGACGGCATCCAGCAGTGGTACTACGGTGAGATCCGCGGACGCAACATGGGGCTGAACGCCGTCGCGGGAAAACCGCGCGAGATGTACAACATCGACGCCTCACGCTACGACGAGATGCGGCCGGGCTGCTTCAACGTCGACGAGCGGGTGCGGGACATGAATGCCGGCGGCCAGCTGGCGGGGCTGAACTTCCCGAACTTCACCGGCTTTTCCGGCCAGGTCCTCAACCAGGGCCCCGACCGCGACACGAACCTGGTGATGATCAAGGCCTACAACGACTGGCACGTCGACGAATGGTGCGGGGCCTACCCGGGCCGGTTCATCCCGTGCGGCATCCTGCCGTTGTTCGACGTGACCGAGGCCGCCAAGGAAGTCAAGCGCCTCGCCGGCAAGGGCTGCCACGCGGTCACCTTCTCGGAGAACCCAGAAGCCTTGCAAATGCCCAGCATTCACACCAAATACTGGTATCCGTTGTTCGAGGCCGTCTGCGCACACAACACGGTGCTGTGCACCCATGTGGGGTCAGCGTCGCGCTCTCCCCAGGTGTCGACGGACGCCCCGCCCAGCGTGCAGATGACGGCCTCGTCGATGATGAGCATGTTCACCTTCACCGAGCTCATCTGGGCGCAGTTCTGGGCCGACTTCCCGCAACTGAAGTTCTCGCTGACCGAGGGCGACGTCGGCTGGATACCGTACTTCCTCTGGCGGGCCGAACACGTCTACAACCGTCACTCGGGGTGGACGCTGGCGACCTTCCCACCCGGATACGACGGACCCACCGATGTGTTCAAGCGGCACTTCTACACCTGCTTCATCAGCGACAAGGTGGGCGTGCAGAACATGAACTGGTTCAACGAGGACATGCTGTGCTGGGAGTCCGACTTCCCGCATTCGGACAGCAACTGGCCCTTCGCCCCAGAGGACGTCATCGCCACCATGGGCCACCTCGACGACACGGTCATCGACAAGATCACCCACCAAAACGCCATGGCCGCATACTCATTCGATCCGTTCCGGTACATCCCGAAAGACCACGCCCGGGCCGGCTACCTACGCGCGCAGGCCACCGACGTCGATGTGGTCACCCACGTCGGCCGCCAAGCCAGCCAGCGCGACCGTGACGCGTGGACGCGGATGACCCAGTTCGCGCTGCAGGCGCAGGCCTCCGCGCAGGCGCCGGTCACGGTCGAGGCGTCCGGAATCGCTGGACGCGCGACCACCCTGGGCAACTGAGCGTGGGGGCCGAGGCGCCGTTCGCGGGCTGGCGCGTGCTGGAGTTGTGCAACGGCCTGCCGGCGTCATACTGCGGCAAGATGTTCGCCGATGCCGGCGCCGAGGTGGTGAAAGTCGAGTCACCGCAGGGAGATGCGCTGCGCCAGTGGTCGGCCGGCGGACCGCCCGGAGCGTTGTTCGACTATCTGGCCGCGGGCAAGAAGTCGGTGGTCGATCACGGCCAGCCCGAGATCACCTCGCTGCTGGCCGGCGCCGACCTGGTGATCACCGACCTCACCGGCGGGCGGACGCTCGACGAAATCACCGCCCACACCGCCGCGGCGGCCGTGGTCGTGGCGGTGACGCCGTTCGGCACCACCGGCCCCTACGTCGAAAACCAGCTGGTCGCCAACGAATTCATCCTGCAAGCGCTGTGCGGATCGATCGCCGGTCGCGGCTGGCCCGACGACGAGCCGGTGCAGGCGGGCGGCCGGCTCGGCGAGTGGCTGGCGGGCACGTTCGCCGCGGCCGCGGCGGCGGCAACGACCCGGCATGCGGCCCGAAGCGGACGCGGACACATCATCGATGTCTCGACGTACGAGGCCATGGCGATCGCCATGGGGGGTTTGTCCGCGATGTCGGCCAGCGTGCTGGGCGCCGATTCGCTGCTGCACGAACGAAGTTTGGAGCTGCCGTCGATCGTCTCGACGGCCGACGGCATGGTCGGTTTCTGCACCATCACCGCACAGCAGTTCCAGGACTTCCTGGTGATGATCGAGCGCGCCGATCTGGTCGGCGACGCCGAACTGGCCTCGTTCGCCGGCCGGGTCGAGCGCCGCGACGAGTTCCTGGGCATGGTCACCGAATGGACCGCGCGCCGAACCACCCAGGAGATCATCGATCTGGCGGTGGCGTTCCGAATTCCAGTCGCCCCCATCGCGACGCCGGAGACGCTCCCCGAGATCGACCACTTCCGCGAACGCGGCGTGTTCGTCGAGTCGCCGACCGGGGCGCTGGCGCCCCGCGTGCCGTACCGCAGCGACGCGATGGCGACCCGGGGGCCCGCGGAACCGCCGCGACTCGGCGCCGATAACGGGCGGGTCCAGTGGCCGGCGCGGCCCCAACCGCCCCGCAGCGCCGATCCGGACGCGCTGCCGCTGTCCGACATCCGGGTCACCGACTTCACCGCGTTCTGGGCGGGCCCGGTCGCCACCCAGCTGCTCGGCGCCCTGGGGGCGGACGTGATCAAGGTCGAGGGCGTGCGCCGGCCCGACGGCATGAGGTTCTCGGCCGGGCGCCCACCGGACTGGGACCACTGGTGGGAGTGGGGCCCGGTCTTCTTGTGCAGCAACAACAACAAGCGGGGCGTCAGCATCGAACTCGGCACCGACACCGGGCGAGAGCTGGCGCTCGGGCTCATCGCCGCGAGCGATCTGGTCGTCGAGAACTTCTCACCCCGGGTGATGGCGAACTTCGGCCTGGAATGGGATGCGGTGCGTGCCGCGAATCCGCGGGCGATCCTGGTCCGCATGCCCGCGTTCGGCCTCGACGGTCCGTGGCGCGATCGCGTCGGCTTCGCCCAGACGATGGAGCAGGCCACCGGCATGGCATGGGTGACCGGGCACGCCGACGGCCCGCCGGTGATCCCGCGGGGCGTGTGCGATCCGATCGCCGGGTTGCACGCCGCCTTCGCCGCCGTCGCGGGGCTGGTGATCCGTGACCGGCGGGGCGCCGGAATGCAGGTGGAAGCGACCATGGTCGAGGCCGCGCTCAACGTGGCGGCCGAAATGCTGGTCGAATACTCCCGAAATGGAATCGCGCTGTGCCGCAACGGTAACCGCGGCCCGGACGCCGACCCCCAGGGAGTCTACCGGTGTCGTGGTGACGACGACTGGGTCGCGCTGGCCGCACTCGACGGTGCCGCGCGAGCGTCGTTGGCCGGCCTCCTCGGCCAGCCAGGGCTTCAGGATGCCGACTGGGCCGAGCGTGTCGACGACATCGACAAGCTGATCTCCGCCTGGGCCGCGGGGCATTCCGTCACCGAGGCGGCCGCCGCGCTGCGCGCCGCCGGCGTAGCCGCCGCGCCCGTCACACCCGCCGCGGCGCTGCTGACCGATCCGCAGTTGCAGGCCCGGGGCTTCTGGGAGACGGTCGACCATCCTGTCGCCGGCTCCTTCCTTTGCACCGGAATGCCTTTCGCGTTCCTCGGCATGCCGCGGCGCTGGATCCGGCGGGTACCGCCGCTCTACGGCCAGCACACCGGCGAGGTGCTGACCGGCCTGTTGGGGTTAAGTGAGCACGACCTGGATGCATTGCGCCGGTCGGGAACCATCAGCGCCCGGCCGGCGGGTCTGTGACATGGCGATCAGCCTGTGCGTGCCGCCCCGCGCCGGAGAGCTGTGTGCACCGGTGCGCTTCCTGGTCCGCCAGGATTCCGTGGTGATGGAACTGACCGCGCGCCACCGCATCACCAGCGTCGAATGGGACGACGGCGAGCGCGCGGTCGCGATGGTCGTCGAAATCACCGATCCGCAGACGGCGCGGCCGGTGGACGTGCGAATCGATGTCGTGGAGCAGGGCGCAGTGCCCGTCAACTCACGGGCCACGACGATCGGCACCATCACGCGCGGCGGGCGTGAATACGACGTCATGGGAACGTATTTGGGAGTTGTCGCGGATGAGAACTAGCCTGACCACGCGCACTGCGGCGATCGTCGGAGTGCACAACACCCGGCAGGGGAGACGGCTGGACGGCGAAACCTCACGCGGACTGGCGATCGAGGCGATCCTCGGCGCGCTCGACGATGCCGGCCTGACCCTCGACGACGTCGACGGCATCAGCGCCGGCCCGGACTCGACCTCGTTGATCTACGACCTGCGCATCGGCCCGGCCTGGCAGGGCCTGGCCTTTGGGGTCGGCATGATCACCGAGGCGGTCACCGCGATCGAGCACGGCATGGCCGAGGTGGTGGTGTTGGTCGCCGCCCAGGCCGGCGAATACCGGGACCACGAAGCCACGGCGCCCTGGACCCGGCCGGAGAACGAATTCGTCGCCCCCTGGGGCATGTTCACCACCGCCGAATTCGCGCTCATCGCGCGGCGCCACATGCATGCGTATGGCACCACGCGCGAACAACTTTCGTTGGTGGCGGCGACCATCCGCAACAACGGCTCACGCAATCCCGAAGCCGTGTACTACGACCGCGGGCCGTTCAGCCCGGAGGACATCACCGCCTCGCGGCCCATCGCCGACCCGTTCCACCTCCTGGATTGCGCCACCACCTCCGAAGGAGGGTGTGCGCTCGTCGTGGCCAACATCGACGCCGTCGACGTTGCGGGCCGGCCCATCTACGTGTTGGGCAGCGGCGCGGACTTTCACGGCCCGTCGTATCAGCACCCGCCCGCGTACGACCTGGCCGGCCGCCGCGGAGACCATGTCAACGGCGTGGTGGGCCGGCGCGCCGCCGAGTGCGCATTCACACACGCCGGCTTGCGTCGCGACGACGTCGACGTGCTGGAACTCTACGACCCGTTCTCCTTCGAAATCATCCGTCAACTCGAGGCTTTCGGCTTCTGCGACGACGGCGAGGGCGGTCCGTTCGTGGCCGACGGCCACATCGCCATCGGCGGCAGTCACCCGATCACCACCGACGGCGGCACCATGTCGTTCAGCCATGCCGGCGCCAATCCGCAGATGATGCAGCGGGCGATCCGCGCGGTACAGCAGCTGCGCGGACAGGCCGGCGCCCTTCAGGTCCCCAACGCGCACATCGCGCTGTGCAGCAACGGGGGAGCGGGGGCCCTGTTCACCACCGTGCTGATTCTGGGAGACCAACCACGATGACTTCGGATCACTTGCGGCCCCAAGTCGGGCCCGTCCCGCACGCGAGCAGCCACGTCAGCCGCCCGTTCTGGGAGGGATGCCGTTCCCATGAGCTGCGCTACCAGCGTTGCGCGGCGTGCGGATTGGCGAACTTCCCGCCGACCGAGCAGTGCCGCCAATGCCTCTCGCAGGACGTCGCCTGGCAGCGGGGCAGCGGCCGCGGCGAGATCTACAGCTGGACAGTCGTATACCGGCCCGTGACACCGGAATTCGAACCGCCCTACGCGCCGGCGATCGTCACCCTGCACGAGGGCTACCAGATGCTGACCAACGTCGTCGGCGTGCCACCGGAGGACCTGGCCGTCGGCCTGCGGGTGCGCGTGCAGTTCCACCCCACCGGGCCCGACGTGACGCTGCCCTACTTCGCCGCCGCGGAAACCGGCAGTTCGTGAGCCCGAGAACCAGCAACGGCCTGCCGGTCACCGCCTACCTGGTGTTGGGGGTGCTGGCCGCCAACGACGAGCAACTCACCGCCGGCGAGATCAAGATGCGCGCCGAACTGTCGGTCGGGCACTTCTATTGGTCACCGTCGGTCAGTCACGTGCGGCGCGAACTGACCCGCCTGCTGCAGCGGGGCATGGTCAGCGAGATCGGCGCGCAATCCGGCAAGCGCGCCATCACCCTGTACGAGACCACCGACGCCGGCCGCGACGCGCTGCGCCGCTGGGTGCAGCACTTCCCGGGCCCCGACCGCGTGGTCATCAAACACCCCGTCATCCTCAAAACGTGGCTGGCGCGCGGCCAGGATCCCGAACACGTCGTCGACACCTTGGACCGGCACCTGGACGCGACCCGCGCCCGGTTGGACGAGGCACTGTGGTCGCGGCAGCGGTCGGCCGAACTCGGCATCACCGAGGACCCCGAGCAGCGGTACTCCTTCGCGGTTTTGGATTACGCCATCCGCGGGCTGTACGCCGAAATCTCCAACATCACCCAGCTGCGCGACGAGATCGCCGCCGGCACAACCCGGGACCCGGTCAAACGGGTGCGACGGTCGAAGGGTCAGATCCGGCGCCGGGTACCGAGGAGCCCGGCTTAGTCGATGGTGGCGACCCGCCGCGCCCGGCTCCGCCGCCCTTGCGATCGCCACTAGTCGATGGTGGCGACCCGCCGCGCCCGGCTCCGCCGCCCTTGCGATCGCCACTAGCCGATGGTGGCGACCCGCCGCGCCCGGCTCCGCCGCCCTTGCGATCGCCACTAGTCGATGGTGGCGACCCGCCGCGCCCGGCTCCGCCGCCCTTGCGATCGCCACTGACGGTGTAGGCCGTGCCCCGGGGTTCGCGCTCCCACAGCACTTCGCCGGCGCCGACGGTCGTTCCCGCAGCGATCAACTGGCGCTTGAGCACCTTGTGCGTGGCGGTGCTGGGCAGGTCGGCCGCGATCCGGACGTAGCGCGGGCGGGCCTTGGGGGACAGGTCGGGCTGGGCGTCCAGGAATTCTTCGAACTCCGCGGCGGTCAGGCCGTGACCGTCGTTGAGGACGATCGCGGCCATCACCTGATCGCCGACGTGGCCGTCGGCCACGGCGTAGACAGCGACCCGGCTGATCGCGCTGTGGCGCAACAGGATCCGTTCGATCGGCGCCGCCGCCAGATTCTCGCCGTCCACCCGCATCCAGTCGGCGGTGCGCCCGGCCAGGTAAATCCAGCCGTCGGCGTCCCGGTAGGCCAGGTCGCCGGACCAGTACATGCCGTGGCGCATGCGTTCGGCGTTGGCGTCCGGGTCGTTGTAGTAGCCGGTGAAGAAACCCGAACCCGCCGTGTTGACCAACTCGCCCACCGCTTCGTCGGCGTTGACCAGCGCCCCGGCGGCGTCGAACCGGGCGACCGCACATTCGGTGACGGTGTCGCTGTTGTAGACCGCGACCCCGTCGGCGCCGCGGCCGATCGAGCCCTTCGGGGTGCCGGGTTCGCGGATGATGATGACGGCGTTCTCGGTGGACCCGAAGCCGTCCTCGACCTGCACACCGAACCGGCGACCGAACTCCTCGATGTCCTTGTCGTTGGCCTCGTTGCCGAACGCCACCCGCAGCGGATTGTCGGCGTCGTCCTCGCGTTCGGCGGTGGCCAGGATGTAGGCCAGCGGCTTCCCCACGTAGTTCATATAGGTGGCGCCGTAGCGGCGGACGTCCTCGAGAAAACTGCTCGCCGAGAATTTCGCGGGCACGATCGCCGCACCCGAGCACACCGCCGGCGCCCAGCCCGCGACGACCGCGTTGGAGTGAAACAGTGGCATCGACACGTAACAGGTGTCCCGGTCGGTGAGGGCGAAGCGGCCGGCCAGGCTGAGACCGGCGACGGTGGCCATGAAGTGGGATACCTGGACGGCCTTGGGATTCCCGCTCGTGCCCGAGGTGAAGATCATCATGAAGGCGTCCATCGCGGTGACCTGCCGATGCGGTGTCAGTTCGCCTGCGGTGCCGACGAATTCGGCCCATTGCGGTGTCGAGGTGTCGAGGATCTGCGTGCCGGCGAGGTCCAGGCCGTCGAGCAGCGGCCGATGTTCGGCATCGGTCACCACGAACTGACAGTCCGAACGACGGACATCGGCGGCCAGCGCCTCACCGCGGCGCGTGTCGTTCAGGCCGCACAGCACGTAGCCACCCAGCCCGGCCGCCGCCATCTGGCTCAGCATCTCGGGCGTGTTCCCCAGCAGGGCGCCGACGTGCACGGGCCGTTGCGGATCGGCCGCGGCCAGCAGGGCGGCGGCCCGCGCCGCGGCGCCCTCCAGATACTGACGCCAAGTCCATTGCAGGTCACGATATTTCACCGCGATGGACGGATCGGACCGGCGCTTGTTCAGCAGCGCTTGAATCGTGTCGTCAGCCATCGGCCCGATCCACCTTCACTTAACCCATCCTGCGAGACGAGACGGTCCGTCTTATACTAGCTGTCGGCTCGGCCCGGAGGTAAGTGGCCTGCCGCCTTGCGCCACGCATGGGTGAAGTTTTCACACTTATTTCGCTCACGATTCCGCTTCGGGGCCCGCGTGTATAGCGGATCCGTTCGTCTCGGACGGTCATCATTGGCCCCATGCTGTTTGAGCTGCACCGGTCGCTGTTGCTGTTACGGAATCGAGCGCGTGAACTTCGCCGCGAAATCTCACAGTCGCGATCGTCGCACCTGTCCGGCCGGCGGCACGGCCGCAGGGGACCATCGACGGGCGACGGCCAAAGTTAATGCGCGGCGGCGCTATCCGCCCACCATCATCAGCCCGCCGTCCACGGCCAGCAGCTGGCCGGTGATGAAACCCGCGCCCGGGCCGGCCAGGAAAACCAACATCGGACCGACGTCGCGAGCGGGCTCGCCCAGCGTGCCCCCGAGCGGGATCATCATCTTCATCTGCTGGTCGATCAGGGCCGCGGCGTCCGGACCGAGGAAGTCACGGAGCCGGTCGGCGCCGGGTGTCTGGACCGCGGGGGCAAGCGCGTTGACGGTGATGTTGTCGGCGGCCCAGGCTTTGGCGGCCGACCGCGTCCATGCCTGCACCGCGCCCTTGGTCGCGGCGTAGACGGCCGAGATCGGGCTGCCCATCACGGCTTCCGACGATCCGAAATTGATGATCCGGCCGCCCTTGGGGTCCTTGTCCTTCATGACCGCGTAGGCGGCCTGGTTGGTGAGGATGGTCGCCTTGACGTTGGTGTCCAACAGAAACGAGATGTCGTCGGCGCCGATGTAGCCGGGGATGCCCGCCTGCCACAGCCCGGCGGCGTTCACCAGGACCTCGAGCCCGCCGAGGCGTTGTGTCGCCTCGCGGACCATCGCCGAGACGGCCTCGGCCTCGCGGACGTCGCACTGTAGCCACTCGGCCGCCAGGCCGTCCGGCGGCGGCGTCTGGTGATAGGTCGCTGCCACCTTCGCTCCCGCCGCGGTGAGCACCTCTACGGCCGCCGCGCCGATACCGGTGGCGCCACCGGTGACCAGGATCCGCCGTCCTTGCAGTGGTGCTGTCACATCCGGCATGGCGGCAACCTTATCGGGCCTAAGCCGGCGCCACTTCAGTTCCCGCAGAACTGCGACATCGGGTCCCCCGCCGGCGGCCCGAGGCCCGCGCAAACACGGCGACTCTCGCGCAAACCGTAGCTGCGGTAAGCAGCACCTATGTGCTTGTCGCATAGCACCATTCCCCAATGACAGTTCCGACTGTGCCGCCCACTGAATGGGCGCGACGTACGGCCAGGTCTCGCGCCGAAGCTAATGTCGCCGCCATGAGCCGCAACGAATTCGATGTGCGAAGGGGCTCCTCGGCAGTGGAAGCCACATCCGATTATTTGACGGCGTAAACACCGCCTCGAGTTCACCGTCACGCGTTTGTCCGTGATGACAACAACGACGTCCAAGTCAATTCGATCACGGCAGAAGGAGGATTCGGTGGGGAGGATTCGCGAGGACGCGGCGGAGCTGTTCATCGATGGGGAGTTCCGCCCTGCCAGCGCCACTTCGCCTGTCTTCGAGGCCGCGACCGAAAGGCTGCTTGCCCAGGGGCCCAGCGCTCGCGAGGCCGATATCGACGACGCGGTGGCCGCGTCCGGGGAGGCGTTGCACGACTGGAGGAGCACCCCGGCGACCGAACGAGCCAGCCTCCTGGAACGAATGGCCGACGCCCTGGAGGCGCGCGCCGAACACACCAGCGAACTGTGTACCCGCGAGACGGGCGCGCCGATCGCTTTTTCCCGGAACGGTAACGGGCTGCTGCCTGCGGCGGTACTGCGCTACTACGCGACGCTGATTCAGAAGCTCGATGTCGAAGAGGTCAGGCCTAGCGCAAACGGGCATACCATCGTGCGCCGCGAGCCGGTCGGCGTGGTCGGCGCCATCGTGCCCTGGAACGTCCCGCAGGTGCTGGCGGCGGTCAAGTTGGCCCCCGCGTTGGCGGCCGGCTGCACCGTAGTCCTGAAGCCCGCACCGGAAACAGCCTTGGACGCAAGGGTATTCGGCGAAGCCGCCGCGGAAGCTGAACTGCCGCCGGGCGTGCTCAACGTCGTTGCCGGCGGTGACGACGCGGGCGCCTACCTTGTCAGCCGGCCCGGTGTTGACAAGGTGGCGTTCACCGGCTCGACGGAAGCGGGTCGTCTGATCGCGGAAACCTGCGGGCGGCTCATGCGACCGGTGACCTTGGAACTCGGCGGCAAGTCCGCCGCGCTCATCCTCGATGACGCCGATCTGGATGCGACATTGGATGGGCTGCGCAGCTGGTCGTTCGGCAATAACGGACAGCTGTGCGTCGCGAATTCGCGGGTACTCGCCCCCGTTAACCGCTACGGCGAAGTCGTCGACGCGTTAGGAGAAATGGCGAACTCGCTCGTCGTTGGGGATCCGCTCGACCCAGGCGTCGATATCGGCCCCCTGGTGAGCGCCCGACAGCGCGACCGGGTGCTGGATTACATCGAGACGGGAAAAGCCGAAGGCGCAACGCTGGTAACAGGCGGCGGGGTTCCCGCGGGGCGGTCCACTGGTTGGTATGTGGCGCCGACAGTGTTCGCCGATGTGCACAACTCGGCTCGCATCGCCCGTGAGGAAACCTTCGGACCCGTGGTCACGGTAATTCCGTACCGCAGCGACGCTGAAGCCGTCGAAATCGCCAACGACTCCGACTTCGGTCTGGCCGGCACCGTCTGGTCGCGCGACGAAGCGCGGGCAACCGAGATCGCCCGCGCCGTGCGCACAGGAACCATTGGCATCAACCATTACGCTCTCGATCTCGATGCCCCCTTCGGCGGAGTCAAAGCAAGCGGTATCGGGCGGGAGTTCGGGCCGGAAGGCCTAGCCACTTATCAGACCGTCAAGTCGATGGCTCGCATCGGTGCCCCGATTACCGAGACGTAGTCGGTCCGCAGCAGACATCCAGGCGCGGGTCCTCAAAATGAAGGGTTGACAACGTGTGTGGCATTACTGGCTGGATTGCTTTCGAGCGTGATTTGACGCGTGAGCGTGACGTGCTTGATGCGATGACCCTGACGATGGCGTGCCGTGGCCCGGACGCGTCGGGTGTGTGGTCAGAGCGTAATGCGGCGCTGGGCCATCGCCGCCTCGCGGTGATCGACCTGCCGGGTGGTGGGCAGCCGATGTCAGTTTCGACCCCGCAGGGTGATGTCGCCATGGTCTACAGCGGCGAGGTCTACAACTTCACCGAACTGCGAGACGAATTGGTGGCGCTGGGCGAGCGCTTCAAGACGTCCAGCGATACCGAGGTGGTGCTGCGTGGCTATCTGCGGTGGGGCGATGCGGTGGCTGATCGCCTCAACGGGATGTACGCGTTTGCGATCTGGGATGCGCGGCGCCGCACGCTGGTAATGATCCGCGACCGGATGGGCATCAAGCCCTTTTATATCTATCCGACAGCGGACGGGGTGCTGTTCGGTTCCGAACCGAAGGCCGTCTTGGCGAATCCGATGGTCAAGCGCGTCGTGGACATCGATGGCCTACGCGAGATGGTGCTGCCGATCAAGACTCCGGGGATGGCCGTCTGGAAAGGCATGCGGGAGGTCGAGCCCGGCACGGTCGTCACCGTCGACGAGCGTGGTATCCGTGAGCGCACCTATTGGCGGCTGGAGTCGCGGCCCCACACCGATGACGAAGAGACGACCGTTCGGCGGGTGCGCGAGCTGCTCGACGACATCGTGCGGCGGCAGCTGGTGGCCGATGTTCCCAAATGCGTATTGCTTTCCGGCGGGCTGGACTCGAGCTCGATCACCGCACTGTCTGCGCGTCAGTTGAGCGTTCCGGTGCGAAGCTTCTCGGTGGACTTTGCGGGGCAGGCCGACAATTTCGCCCCCGATCAGGTGCGCTCGAGCTGGGATACCCCCTACGCGCGCGATGTGAGCGAGCACGTTCGTTCCGAGCACACCGAAATCGTGCTCAACGCCGATGATTTGGCGGATCCGGATATCCGGCGTGCGGTGATCGTCGCCCGCGACCTGCCGGCGGGCGGGGGTGACTTGGACGCGTCGTTGTACCTGTTGTTCAAGGCGATCCGCAGGCACTCGACGGTGGCGTTGTCGGGTGAGTCCGCGGACGAGATCTTCGGCGGTTACCCACAGTTCCACGACCCCGTCATGCAGCGCACCGACGACTTCCCCTGGCTTGCCGCCATGGAACTGATGAAGGGGAATGCCGCTGGCGTGTACACCCGACCGTTGCGCTCGGCGGTCGACCTGGACACGTACAAGCGCGAGCGCTACACCGAGGCGGTGACCGAGGTGGCCAGCGTTGAGGGTGAGGACGATTTCACCCACCGGATGCGCGTTATGAGTTACCTGCATCTAACGAGGTTTCTGCGGATCCTGTTGGACCGCAAGGACCGGATGAGCATGGCGGTGGGCCTAGAGGTGCGGGTGCCGTTTTGTGATCACCGGTTGGTGGAGTACGTATACAACACGCCGTGGTCCTTGAAGGCCTTTGATGGGCGGGAGAAGAGCCTGCTGCGCGGCGCCTGTCGTGACCTGCTGCCCGAATCGGTGGTGCGGCGGGTCAAAGCCCCCTACCCGTCGACGGCCGACCCGAGGTACGGCGAACAGATCCAGCGGCAAGCCAAGGATCTTCTCGCCGGGGACAGCGACGCACTGTTCGGTCTGATCGAGCGCTCCAGGCTCGAGGAGCTGACCAGCCTCGACCCGGAAACGCTGCCAACAGGTGCTCGGTACCAGATAGAGCAGGCGCTGGACGTGGCCAGCTGGCTCGACCTGTACCAGCCCGAGGTCGTCTTCTGACCCACTGGCCGCGTCGCAGACTTCCGGTGCATGTAGCCCCGCACCGGCCTGCCGCGCGGGATGCCTAGGCGCGCACCGCAATCGATGACAGCAGATCGGCGAGCCGATCGGGCTGATCGACCATCGAGAACGTCCGTGCCCCCGCGATGACTTCGAGGCGGGCATTGGGAATCGTCGCGGCCAGCCGCGCCCCGTCTTCCTGCTCGAAGAACACGTCGTCGGCCGACCACGCGATGAGCGTCGGCTTGTCGAAGTCGTAGAGCCGGGCCGCCACCGTCGTCGTCACCTCGGTGCGCATCGAAAGGGTGAACTGGCGCAGGTCTTCCGCGACCGCGGGGAGCGACAGCGCCGGGCGCACCCAGGCCTCGGTGAGCTCGTCGATGTTGCGATGCGCCAGGCCGTCGAACGCACGCTTGCGCACGGCCGGCACCCGCATGGCCTGGGTCACGGTCCGGAAGGAGGGCTTGGTCTTCGCCGCGAGAATGACCGGCTTGAGGATCGGCGGCGGAAAGTGTTCGAACGCATCGCAACTCGTGAGCACCAAGGCACCCAGCCGTTCGCGATGGTGCACGGCCACCAGCTGGGTGACGACGCCGCCGGTGTCGTTGCCCACCAGCACCACGTCCTGCAGATCCAGCGCGGCAAGCACGTCGGCGACCATGCCGGCGACACCGGTGATCGTCCGGTCGGCGCCGCGGCGCAGCGGCTCGGGATGCGCGCCCAACGGCCAGGTCGGAGCGATGCACCGCAGGCCACGGGCCGCCAGGCGCTCACTGACCTGGCGCCACAGTTGCCCACCCATCATGTAGCCGTGCACGAACACGACAGGCCTGCCGTTTTCGGGTCCGGTTGCTTCGTAATGGATCGTTCCGGCACTAATGTCGATCGTCGACATAGCAAACTCCTAATTCGGGGATACACTTACAAACAGGCTGTCTGTTCGTAAGTTACCAACAGACTGTATGGAAAGCAAGAGACGGACCCAGGAAGAGCGCTCCGCGGCGACCCGCGAGGCGCTGATCGCGGCTGCCCGCAAGCTGTGGGGGCTGCGGGGTTACGCCGAAGTGGGGACGCCGGAGATCGCGACCGCCGCGGGGGTCACCCGGGGCGCGATGTACCACCAATTCGCCGACAAGGCAGCGCTTTTCCGCGAGGTCGTCGAGGTCGTCGAGCAGGACGTGATGGCGCGGATGGCCGTGGTGGTGGCCGAATCCGGGGCCGCCACGCCGGCCGACGCGGTGCGAGCCGCGGTCGACGCGTGGCTCGACGTGTCCGGCGATCCCGAGGTGCGCCAGCTGATCCTGCTGGATGCGCCGAGTGTGCTCGGCTGGGCCGAATTCCGTGATGTCGCCCAGCGGTACAGCCTGGGGATGACCGAGCAGATGCTCACCGAGGCGATCCGGGCCGGCCAGCTGGCCGAGCAGCCGGTGCGGCCGTTGGCGCACGTGCTGATCGGCGCGCTCGACGAGGCGGCCATGGTGATCGCCACGGCCGACGACCCGACGCGGACCCGTCTCGAAGTCGGGCAGGTGTTGCATCGGCTGATCGACGCGATGTTCGACGCTCGGTGACGGCCACCACCCTCGGTGGTCACGCGAAAACCACAGAGCTGGATCGGTTTTCGCTACTCTTCGCGTACCTGCGCGACGCCCGCGATGACGCCCTGGATCAGGCGGTCCAGGCGCTCGGCATCGTCGACGGCCGGCTGGCCCGCGACGAAGGTCAACATGATGCCGTTGATGAACGCCAGGGTGGCGGTCGCCTGGTCATCGACCAGGTCCGGATCCGGCGCGCTGTCGGCGGCATGCCATTGGGTGACGACACTGCGCGCCAGGGCGTAGAGCCGGTCGGCGGATTCGTTGAGGGCAGCGGCCAGTTCCGGGTCGCGGCCGGCCAGCAGCGCGAGTTCATAGCGGGCCTTGGCGCGCGTCAGCCAGGGTTCGCTGTTCACGTACATGACGATGCGGGCCAGGCCCGCGGTGCCGGCGAACTGGGTGGCGTGATTCTCGGCGAGCTCGGCCATCATCGAGAAGTCGGCGACGTCGAGCTCGGCCAGCCGTGTCGCCATGGCGTGCACCAGTGCCTTGCGGGTCCGAAAGTAGAACGACGTGGTGCCGGCCGGCACCCCGGCGTGGTCGTCGACCTTGGGATGGCTGACGCCATGCACCCCGTTGGCGCCCAGCAGCTCGATCGCGGCGTCGGCGAGCTGGCGGCGCCGCTCCGGCGCGTTGTGCTTTCTACGTGCAGCGATACGCCCCAGTTTATCCGGCGGAGGCGGCGCCGGCCCGGATCGCGCGAATCCGTTAGAACTGACCGCAGTTCGGTGTGGTGGGCTCGCCGTTGAAGCGCGCGGCGATCCATTGCATGGCCGGTTCGCCGTCGACCAGCATCGGCAGCGCGTGGTTGATGACGAGCTTGTTGAGGAAGGGTGGCTCTTCGTTGGTGCGGAATTCGACGTCGGCGTCCTGGGCGCACCAGTCGCGGCCCAGCTGGTTGGCCGCGGTCCAGGGCACCAGCGGGTCATAGCGATTGCTGTCGATCATGACCGGTGCGTTGGGTTTGAAGCGCCCGAGCCGTTGGGCCTCGAACAGGCTGTTGAACGGCTCCTCGTTCACCAGCTGGTTGATGTCCTCGGTGAAATAGGGCTGAATGTGGCGAAACATGAAGTCCAGCAGGGTCTGTCCGACGCATTGCCGCGATACCGATTCCAGCATCGCCAACCCGCGGGGCGTCATCTTGGAGCGGATGATGTCGGCGAACTCCGGATAGGCCGCCATGACGCTGTTGAGGGCATACCCGACGACACCGACCAGCGCGCTGCCGTCGGCGTAGGGCAACAGTTCCTTGAGGTTGGCCGGCGGCGCGCCGGCGTAGGTGCCCACGATGTGGAGGTCCGGGGCGTATTGGGAGGCGAGCTCGGCGGCCGACGCGGTCGCGCCACCGCCTTGCGAGTAGCCCCAAAATGCCACCGGCCCATGCGGATCCAACGACGTCCCGGGCAGCCGCATGGCCGCGCGGGCCGCATCGAGCACGGCCTGACCCTCGGCCACCCGGCCCACGTAGGTGTGCATGGACGGGGTGCCGAGGCCCTGATAGTCGGTCATCACGATGGCGAAGCCACGCGCGACCATGGTCGCGACGAACAGCTCCTCGTAGTTGAACATGATGTCCCAGCCACCCGAATAGTGGATGCCCTGGTTGAACATTCGCGACGGGGCGCACTGATTGCCCTGGCCCTGGGTGCCGGGCGCGTAGCTGATCAACGGCCGCGGTCCGCGCCCGGGCCAGTCGTTGTAGGGCTCGAAGTAGGTGCCGGTGACCGCGATCGGATTGCCGCGGGTATCGGTGCTGCGGTACATGATCCGGGTGCCGGTGGCCATGATCGCGCCCAGTTGTCCGGAGGGTTCCAGCACCAGCCGCGAAGGCTCGGTACGGATCAGATCGCCAGGCTGGCCGGGCGGTAGCGGGTCCGGCGGGGTGTAGAAGTCGGCGTACTGCGGTTCGTCACCGCCGTCGGCCCGCGCATTTCCCACTCCCACGAGTGCGCACGCAATTACCAGCAGTACTGCGAAAATTCCCCCGGCCCGATGCATTACGGAACGGTAACAATCACCGGGCCGTGAGCGGAAGAGCAATCTCTAAATTTTTAGAGATTGAATTGTCCGGCGCATGTTTTTGGCCGAAGAATTGCCAGGTGGTGCGGTGGCGCCCGGTGCATGAAGCCGGAATCCGTTGACTAGCAGTCGCTACGGCGTCTTGAGGAAGACGTCGTTGAGCGTGACGGTGCGCAGGTTCCGGTCGCGGATGATGTCGACGAGTTGCGGGTAGACGTGCGTGACCGGCAGATGATTGAGGTGCCCGATCACGATGGCCTGCGGCGTGAAGTACTGATCGGCCATCTGGACGATGTACTCCTCGGTGATCAGCGTCGAGTCCGACAGGGAGCCCGACCACAGCGTGGGGACGTGGTAACCGAGGTCGGCGGCCACCGCGTCGACGGCGGCGTTGCGCTTCGCGTATGGCGGCCGCCAATACGGCTTGGCACCGATGCCGTACGTCTTCTTCAGGAACGCGTCGTTGCGGGAGAGCTGTTCTGCCACTTGCTCTTTGGTTAGTGTGGTCATGTCAGGGTGTGACCAGGTGTGGTTGCCGAGCTGGATCTGACCGCTGTCGACCAGCGGCCGAAGCAGCTCCAGGTTGTCCGTCCACGAGTCGTAGATCCCGTTCACGAAATAGGTCAGTCGTATGCCGGTGTCCTTCGCGAACTGCGTGTAGGCACGCACCACGTCGCTGTTGACGCCGTCGTCGACGGTCAGCGCCAGCAGGTCACCCTCGCCCGGGAGCTTCATCAGGGCGCCGCCGCCGGGCAGCGGTATGCGGGCGCTGGGCGGCGGGGGCGGTAACAGGGCCCGTGGGGCGGTCGGTCCGGAGGTCGGCACGTCGGCCGCCGGCGTCTGGGCAAAGGTGCGTGGCTGCGGATCGACGATCAGCCGGGCGGCGCCGACGCCGGCGACGACAGACGCGGCGAGCGATCCCAGGAACTGGCGGCGGTTCATGGCTGACAAGCGACGGCGTCGATCAAATGATCACGAGGCGATGAAAATGGCGAATTCGGCGCGAGGATTCGCACCCGGATTGTGGCGCGCTGCGCACCAAGCGGGTCCACGCAGGAACCGCCTTTGATGCAAAACATCGAGGCCACAGCAGCGAACCGTACCATTGGCGGCGCCGAGAAGTCGGCTCCGTTACGGGAGGGTCAGCTGTGAATTTCGCCGACCCTGGCTAATTCACGGTCCGGGCCGGCTGGTGAATCAGTGCGGTTCCCCGGCGGCCCGTTGCGGCAATTGCACCGGTTCGGTGCTTGGTGTGCCCAGCGTCGAGGCCAGCCACGGCAGTGCCGTGGCAAACGCCTGGGCGGCGAACGGCCAGTCGTGCTTGCCCGGTTGGGTGACCACCGCGCAGGCGATGCCGTGGGCGGTGCCGACGGCGCACAGCGAGTTCGCCGCGGCGTCCTGGCCTTCGGGGTTGGCGGCGGGATCGCTGCTGGACGCGGTGAGCGTGGGGCTGGCTTCCTGCGCGACCGTGCGCGCCTCCGTCGACGAGGGCACGTCGAACCATCCCGACAGGCCTTCGTAGTGGCCGTGCTTCGTCATGACGGTGACCGGGTCGAAGGCGGCCCACGCGTCGTGGTTGCCGCCGAAGAGGCGGGCGACGGTTTGATCTGTGGAGCCGCCGTTGGGCCCACGGTCACCCGCGATGTCCACGAACGCGCTGAACAACTCGGGGTGCATGACGGCCAGGTCCACCGCGCAGGTACCGCCCATCGACCAGCCGGCGACGCCCCAGTTGGCGCGGTCGGCGCTGACGCCGAAGTTCGACACCATGAAGGGCACGATGTCCTTGGTCAGATGATCGGCGGCGTTGCCGCGGGGGCCGTTGACACACTCGGTGTCGTTGTCGAAGGAACCGGTGGGGTCGACGAACACCAGCACCGGGGAAAAGCCGTGGTGGGCGGCCGCGAAGTTGTCGATGGCGGTGAACGCGCCGCCCGGGCCCAGCCAGTCGGCGGGGGTGTTGAAGGCGGAGCTGATCATCATGACCGCCGGCAGCCGCGGCGGCGGATTGCTGTTGAACCAGGCCGGTGGCAGGTAGACGAGCTCTCGGCGGTGGGCGAAGTGCGAGCCAGAGGGGACATTGTCGTCGATGTCGACCGGCACCACCACGCCCTTGGTCGGCCTGGTTCCGGCGATCTGCATCTCGGTCACCCGCAGCCGGTCGATCTGGTCGGGCAGCGGCACCGACGTCAGCTGGTTCCACGCGGCGAGCGCGGTCGGAAAGTAACCGACCCAGCCGTTCAGCGCCATGCCGGCACACAGGACGCACAGCGGTATCGACACCAGCGCCACCCCGCGACGCCACCAGCGGACGCCCCGCCACCCCACCAGGAAGACCGCGGCGGCCAGACCGGTCATCGCGATCCAAAGCCACAGCGTCGTCGGTGCCGGGTCGCCGGCCACCCCGAGCGAGGTGATGTACCACCGCGCCAGCAGGGTCACCGCGACGGCCGCGATCAGCGCGACCGGCAGCACCCGCTTGAGCCAGCTCCCGGCACGCCATTGGATCGCCACGAGCAGCACGAGCAGCGCCAGCCCCTGCACGGCCGGCGGGAACCAGCCATGCAGCAGGGACAGTTGTCCGAAGAACTGCTCCAACGGTCGTGACCTTCGCTAGATCGATCGCTGTGCGGGGGTGCGGTGAATATCCGAGGGCCGGTCGGGGTCATCGAAGACGGCGGCCGGACCAACTATCCCATACGATCGCGGCCCGTCAGCCGACCGTTTCAGCGTGTGGGCCGAGCAAGGTCCGCTCGACCCTGCTGGCGCCCTCATGCGTCGTCGACGCCGCTGGTGAACGAGCGCAGCCGCAGGCTGTTGCCGACGACGAGAAGGCTGGAGACGGCCATTGCGGCGCCGGCGAACATCGGGTTGAGCATGCCGAGCGCGGCCAGCGGGATGGCGGCGAGGTTGTACCCGAACGCCCACAGCAGGTTCGTCTTGATCGTGGCCAGCGTCCGCCGGGACAGCCGGATCGCGTCCACAGCGGCCCGCAGGTCACCGCGGACGACCGTGAGGTCGGCGGCCTGGATCGCGACGTCGGTGCCGGTGCCCATGGCCAGGCCCAGATCGGCGGCGGCCAGCGCCGCGGCGTCGTTGACGCCGTCGCCGACCATGGCGACCACCTTGCCCTCCGATTGGAGGCGTTGCACCGCGGCGACCTTGTCGGCGGGCGTCGCGTCGGCGATGACCTGCGCGATCCCGAGCTCGTCGGCGACGCGGGCGGCGACGCCCGCGTTGTCGCCGGTCAGCAGCACCGGCGTAAGGCCCAGTCGGGTGAACTGTCGGACCGCCTCGGCGCTGGACGGTTTGATCGTGTCGGCGACCACCAGGATGCCGCGGGCCAGGCCGTCCCAGCCGACTACCACGGCGGTCTTGCCTTCCGCCTCGGCGCGGGCCTTGGCCGCCGACAGCGCGGCGTCGAGGTGCATCCCGCGTTCGGTCAGCAAGCGTTCGCGGCCGACGACGACCGCACGCCCGTCGACCGTGCCCTGCACGCCGTCGCCGTCGATCCCGGTGAAGTCGGTGGGAGCGGGCAGCGCGCCGAGTTGGGCCACGGCACCCCGGGCGATGGCCCGCGCGACGGGATGTTCGGAGGCGTCTTCCAGGGCCCCGGCGTAACGCAACAGCGTGCTGCGGTCGGTCTGCGGGCCGGGGATGACGTCGACCAGGGTCATCTTGCCGGTGGTGACGGTGCCGGTCTTGTCGAGCACGATCGTGTCGACGCTGCGCGTGGCCTCGAGCACTTCGGGCCCGTTGATGAGCACGCAGAGCTGGGCGGCGCGTCCGGTGCCGACCAGCAGGGCGGTCGGAGTGGCCAACCCCAGCGCGCATGGGCAGGCGATGATGAGCACCGCGACGGCCGCCGTCAGCGCGGTGGTGAGCGAGAAGCCCGCCGCGAGCCAGCCGGCCAGCGTCGCCACCGCGAGGCCGATGACCACGGGAACGAACACCCCCGAGACGCGGTCGGCGAGGCGCTGCGCCCGGGCCTTGCCGGATTGCGTCCGCTCGACGAGCCTGGCCATCTGCGCGAGCTGGGTGTCGTCCCCGACCCCGGTGGCGCGCACCACGAGCCGGCCGCCGACGTTGACGGTGGCGCCGGTGACCGCGTCGCCCGCACCGACCTCGACCGGGACGGACTCGCCGGTCAGCATGGCGACGTCGACGGCCGAGGAACCCGCGACGACGATCCCGTCGGTGGCGATCCGTTCCCCGGGACGCACGACGAACTCGTCGCCGACCGCGAGGTGCTCGATCGGGATGCGGGTCTCGGCACCGTCGCGTAGCACCGCGACGTCCTTGGCGCCCAGTGTCAGCAGCTCGCGCAGCGCGGAGCCGGCCGCCCGCTTGGACCGCTTCTCGAAATACCGGCCGGCGAGCACGAACAACGTCACACCCGCGGCGACCTCGAAGTAGACGTGGCACGGGGCGCCGTCGCGCCCGACGGTCAGCTCGAAGTCATGTTGCATACCCGGTTGGTCGGCGGCCCCGAGAAACAGGGCGTAGATCGACCACAGGAATGCCGCCAGGGTGCCGAGCGAGACCAGCGTGTCCATGGTGGCGACGCCGTGCTTGAGGTTGGTCCAGGCGGCCCCGTGGAAGGGCCGGCCGCACCAGACGACGACCGGTGTGGTCAGGGCCAGCGAAACCCAGTGCCAGTGCGGGAAATCCCACGCGGGCACCATGGCCATGGCGATGACGGGCCCGGCCAGCACGATCGCGGTGGCCAGCCGCCGGCGCAGCGAGGCCAGCTCCCGGTCATCGGGTGTCGAGCCTCGCGGCAGGGCGGCGGCGTACCCGGCTTTTTCGATCTCGCCGATGAGAATCCGCGGGTCGTACCCGGCGGGGGCCGTGACGGCGGCCTTCTCGGTGGCGTAGTTGACGGTCGCCGCGACGCCGTCGAGCTTGTTGAGCTTCTTCTCGATCCGGGCCGCGCACGAGGCGCAGGTCATCCCGGTGATCTCCAGCTCGATGCGGGACGGGGTGGTTGCGGCGGCGCGATTGATCTGTCGTGGGGGCGTGCTCATGCGACCAGGACGGCCTCATAGCCGGCCTCGTCGACCGCGCCGAGGACGGCATCCGCGTCGATGGGCCGTGCGCTGGTGACGACGAGCCGGCCCGTGGCGGCGCTGACCGCCACCTCCTGCACGCCGGGAATCTGGGCGACCTCGCTCTGGACGGCGGCCTCGCAGTGCCC
Source organism: Mycobacterium sp. 1245801.1 (assembly GCF_001673055.1). Taxonomy (NCBI): domain Bacteria; kingdom Bacillati; phylum Actinomycetota; class Actinomycetes; order Mycobacteriales; family Mycobacteriaceae; genus Mycobacterium; species Mycobacterium sp. 1245801.1. The sequence continues at coordinate 217 of NZ_LZKY01000171.1, read as the reverse complement.
ACAGCTCATCCCGCTCACCCGATATTCGCTGGTGGGCATGCCGCTCCTTCTTCGCTTCCCCGGCAGGTCTGGACCCCTCCATTCTGCCTGCACGGCCCGGCGGGCTATTGGCGCAGGTGGGATCGACTGCCGGGATTAGGCTGCCGGGTAGCGGAAGGAGACATCATGACCGTCACTGTCGTCGACCGGGGTCCCCGCCAGGTGAGCCGCAGGGTCG
>NZ_LZKY01000170.1:0-61732 GCF_001673055.1 Mycobacterium sp. 1245801.1 | reverse complement strand
CCCTGGGCGGCGAGCCGCACGCGCATGCCGTCGCCGACACCCGCGGGGATCTTGACGCTGATCTCGCGGCGGGCCCGCACCCGGCCGTCGCCCATGCATTGATGGCACGGGTCGGGGATGACGACGCCGACGCCCCGGCAGGTCGGGCAGGGCCGGGACGTCATCACCTGACCCAGCAGCGAGCGCTGCACGGTCTGCACCTCACCGCGACCGCCGCAGGTGTCGCACGGGACCGGCGCGGAGTCGCCGTTGGTGCCCTTGCCTTGGCATCGATCGCAGAGCACCGCGGTGTCGACGGTGACCTGCTTGGTCACGCCGGTCGCGCACTCTTCGAGGTCGAGGCGCATGCGCAGCAGCGAGTCCGAGCCCGGCCGTACCCGCCCGATCGGGCCGCGGGAGGTCGCGCCGCCGCTGAAGCCGCCACCGAAGAAGGCCTCGAACACGTCGCCCAGGCCACCGAATCCGGCGCCGAAACCACCGCCCGCCGCGGCCGCGTTCTCCATCGGATCGCCGCCGAGGTCGACGATCCGCCGCTTCTCGGGGTCGCTCAGCACCTCGTAGGCGACGCTGATCTCCTTGAATTTCGCCTGCGCGGCCTCATCGGGGTTGACGTCCGGATGCAGTTCGCGCGCCAGCTTGCGGTACGCGCGCTTGATCTCCGCGTCGCTGGCGTTTCTGCTCACGCCGAGCAGCCCGTAGTAATCGCGTGCCACGCTTGACTCTCCTATACCTGGTCTTTCCCCGCGCCTACCCACCCTGCGGGTGCGCGTTCATCGAGCACCCAGGACTTCGCCGATATACATGGCAACCGCAGCAACGCTGGCGATAGTTCCCGGATAGTCCATCCGGGTGGGCCCCAGCACACCCATTCCCCCGTAAACGGTGTCGGAAGTGCCGTAGGCGGTGGTCACCACGGAGGTGCCCAATATCTGCTCGGCGGCCGTCTCGTGGCCGATGCGCACCGTCACCTTACCGGCTTCCTGCTGGGCGGCCAGCAACCGCAACACCACCACCTGCTCCTCCAGCGCCTCCAGGATGGAGCGCAACGAGCCGCCGAAATCGGCCGCGTTACGGGTCAGGTTGGCGGTACCGCCCAACAACAGGCGCTCTTCGGTGTGTTCGACGAGGGATTCCAGCAACACCGTCGCCGACCGGCCGACGGCGTCACCCAGGCCGTCCGGGCTGCGCAGCTGTCCGGCGAGGTCGGCCACCGCGACCGAGGCGGCCGACAGCTTCTTTCCCACCAGCGCCTGGCCAAGCATCTCGCGCAGCTGGGCCAGTTCGTGCTCGTCGATGACGTCACCGAGTTCGACGACCCGCTGGTCGACCCGGCCGGAGTCGGTGATGACAACCATCAGGAGCCGGGCCGGGGTCAGGGCGATCACCTCGAGGTGGCGCACCGTGGACGACGACGCCGTGGGGTACTGCACGACGGCGACCTGCCGGGTCAGCTGCGCCAGCAGCCGCACCGCCCGGCGCAGGACGTCATCGAGGTCGACCCCGGACTCGAGGAAGCTCTGGATCGCGCGCCGTTCGGCCGACGACAGGGGCTTGACGTCGTCGAGCCGGTCGACGAATTCGCGGTAACCCTTCTCGGTGGGCACCCGTCCGGAACTGGTGTGCGGCTGGGTGATGTAGCCCTCGGCCTCCAGCACCGCCATGTCGTTGCGGACGGTGGCGGACGAGACGCCGAGGTTATGTCGCTCCACCAACGCCTTGGAACCGATCGGTTCTTTGGTCGCGACGAAGTCGGCCACGATGGCGCGCAGCACCTCGAACCGACGGTCATCGGCACTTCCCACCGGCCGCCACCTCCTTCGATACCGCCTTGACCGGATTCATTTTACGGGCCCGGGCGGCGTCGACCTCACCGGTGAAGCGCGAGCAGACGCAAAAGCACGCTGCCCGTCCGCGTTCGGGTGCTTTTGTGTCTGCTCGCCGGAACAACCGGCGTCCCGCTAGCCTTTCCAGAATGAACCGGTCGGGCCAGAGCAACGATTCGGGAAGGGTCGGCCGATGATCTTCAAGGGCGTGCGCGACGGCAAGCCGTATCCCGAGCACAACCTCTCGTATCGGGATTGGTCGCAGATTCCGCCGCAGCAGATCCGGCTCGACGAATTGGTCACCACCACAACGGTGCTCGCCCTGGACCGTCTGCTCTCCGAGGACTCCACCTTCTACGGCGATCTCTTCCCGCACGCGGTGCGGTGGAAGGGCATCACCTATCTCGAGGACGGCCTGCATCGCGCGGTGCGCGCCGCGCTGCGGAACCGCACCGTGCTGCACGCGCGGGTATACGACATGGATATGTCGCTGCACCCACCGAGGTGATTCGAGTGGTCACGTTCGGGCCTCACCGCGTGTCGACCTGTTAAGGACGTTGGTTTCCGCCACAACTTGCCAGGAGGACCGCCATGGCACGGCTGCAAGGAGTCTCCGACCGCGACGCCGGACTCGGCGCCAAGATCGCCTTCTTTTTCACGAGGCGCAAGCTCGCACAGATGACCGGGCTGGAAACCGCGGCGATGCTGGAACCGCTGCGGATGTACGCGCACATCCCGCGACTGCTCAACGCCTACGGCAGGTTGGAGCAGGCCGAGTCGAAACTCGACGTCCTCACCCCGCGCCAGCGGGCGCTGGCCGAGTTGAAAGCGGCGACGACGGTGCGCTGCGAGTACTGCATCGACCTCGGCTCTCAGATCGCCCGGCGCTGGGGCATCACCGACGAGGAGCTGCTGGCCCTGGCCAACTACCAGCGTGCGCCGTGCTTCTCCGACGTCGACAAGCTGATCCTGCAGTACGCCACCGCGATCAGCCGTACCCCCGTCGCGGTGACCGACGAGCTCTTCGATGCGCTGCGCGCGCACTTCGATACCGCCCAGCTGGTCGGCTTGACCCACGTCATCACGCTGGGCAACCTGCGCGCCCGCTTCAACATCGCGCTCGACATCGGGTCGTCGGGCTTCTCCGGTGACCGGGTGTGCGCCCTGCCCGAGACCGACCGCCGATGACGGCGGATGCGTCCCTGGCGGCACGCTTCGAGGCGGCCCGGCCCCAGCTGGGCGCCGTCGCTTACCGCATGCTGGGCTCGATCGACGACGCCCAGGACGCGGTGCAGGAGGCCTGGTTGCGCCTGAGCCGCACCGCCGGCGTGGACGGCGTCGTCAATCTCGACGCCTGGCTGACCACGGTGGTGGCGCGCATCTGCCTGAACATGTTGCGCGACCGCCGAACCCGGGGCCGCGACGAACATCTCGGCCGCCTACCCGATCCGATCGTGGAGGCGGACGGCGAATCCGACCCCGAGCACCGCGCGATGCTGGCCGACGCGGTGGGGCTGGCGCTGTTCGTGGTGCTGGATACGTTGCCGCCGGCCGAGCGGCTGGCGTTCGTGCTGCACGACGTCTTCACGGTGCCGTTCGAGCAGATCGCGGCCATCGTCGAGCGGACGCCGGAGGCAGCCCGCAAGCTGGCCAGCCGGGCGCGGCGCCGGATCGAGCAGGCCGATCCGTCGCCCGAGGGCACGGTGGCCGCGCAACGCGAGGTGGTCGACGCGTTCTTCGCGGCGGGGCGCAGCGGCGACTTCGACCGCCTGGTTTCGGTGCTCGATCCCGACGTGGTGTTGCGTGGTGACTTCGGTGCCCGCACCGCCGTCTTCCGCGCCGAGGGCGCGCAGCAGGTGGCCGGGCTGGCCCGCGGTTACGCCGGGCCGGAGCGCGAGGTCCGTTCGGCGACCGTGAACGGCGCCGCGGGCGCGGTGATCTTCGTCGCCGGCCGCGCGGCGTCCGTCATGGCCTTCGTGGTGCGCGGCGGCCGGATCCGCGCGATCGATGTGCTCGCGGATCCGGCCCGCATCGCCAGGTTGGACCTGAGCGCATTACGCGCGGGTCACTGACCGGCGGCCTGCAACAACTCCATCGCCGACGACCGCGACAGCACCCAGCCGCCCTGGTTGACGAACGTGACGTTCTGCGTGACCGGCGACGTCAGCTTCGGGCCGGAGACCGCAACGTCGGCCGTGGCCGAACCGGCCGCGGCCGGCTGGATGTTCGTGACGTCGAACGACAGCGGCAGGTCGCCGTTCTTCGCCGCCTTCTGCAGCTTCTTGTCGGCGACGTGCGCTTCGATCCCGCTGATGCCGCCCTGCACCAGATTGCTCTTGTTGGCGAACGGGACACTCGGGTCGGCGAGGCTGGTGAGCACGCCGGTCAGCTGATCGGGAGTCGGCAGGTTGGCGCCCGCGACGGGCTGCGCCGGTGGCGGGTCCTGCGGAAGCGGCGCGCCGACAGTGGCGAGCCGCACCCCGGCGGCCAGCGCACTCGGGGTTGCGGTGGAGGCGACGCCGGCGGCAACGCCCCCGACGATGGCCAGGGCTGCCACCCCGGTGGCGATGGTTTTGACGATCTTCATGGTTCCCCCTTCGGTGGGCACGAATGTCGACGCAGGGTTGGCGATCCGCAACGCCGGTTCGTGGCGGTGTGGACGGTGTCAGCGTGCCCGTTGCGTTTGTTATTTCGTGTCTCGGCACCGATACGTTACGGCCATCCGATGTGCAGGCAACAGGAGAAGACTGTGCGCCGGCTGTGCGGGGGCGTCCGCCGTGGGCCCGATATGCCAAACCCCATGCGCCTGCGTTGCGGGGCGCATGGGGTTCGGCGATGTCGTCGGTGTCTTAGTTCGTCGCGGTCGCCGCCTGGATCAGCGCGATCGCCGCGTCGTGCTGCAAGACCCAGTTGCCGCCCTGGTTGACGAACACCAGGTGCTTGTTGACCGGCCCGGCGAACTTCGGGCCGGTGATGCCGACGTCGGCCTGGGCCAGGTTCGGCCCCGCCGGCGCGATGTTCGTCACGTTGAACTGCTCGGGGAAGTTCCCGTTGCGGTAGGCCTTCCGCAGGTCGTGGTCGGCCACCATGCCCTCGTTTTGAGGGATGCCGTTTTCGACGAGGTTGTTCTTGTCCCGGTAGTTGACGCCGGGGTCGGTTACTTGGGTGCACAGGTTGGCCAGCTGGTCAGCCGCCGGCAGCTGCCCCGGCGCGCCCGGCGGCGGGGGCGGAGGCGGCGGCGGATCCTGCGGCAGTGGCGCGCCGACGGCCGCCAACTGCACATGATCCATCGGTGCTGCAATGGAAGCCACGCCGGCGGCGGCGCCGCCAATGGCGGTCAGGGCCGCCACGCCCGTGGCAATGGACTTCACGGATTTCACAGGTCCCCCTTCGATGCACATGGACCGTGGCGGAATCCTGCGGATGGCCGCACACGGTCACACGTCTCCATGGTTGAAGATGGTGTAAGTGTGCCCCGTGACTTGGGATTTTGTGTCTCGGGTCGGTCACGTTACGACGACGCTACGGTCGCGACGTGCGAAAACACGCTAAATGGCCTGTGCCGCAAGTGGGTTTTGGCGCTGCAGGCACGCGGCCGGTCACTCCGCGGCGAGCGCCTCGATCAAGCTCTTGGGCCGGATGTCCGACCAGTTCTGTTCGACGTACTGCAGGCAATCCGCGCGGCTTGCTGCCCCGAACGCCACCCGCCAGCCGGCCGGTGTGTCGGCGAAGGTCGGCCACAGGCTGTGCTGGTCCTCGTCGTTGACCAGAACCACGAATGTCGCGTTCTCGTCATCAAAGGGGTTGGCGCTCATCGTGTCTCCTTCTCACGGGATACTTGGACGGGCTGACGGTGGATCCCAACACCCGATCGGACAGCAGCCCAAGGCAGCTCAGGTTGGGAAACCCGGGCCCCTGGGTGAGCCCGGACAGGTTCGGCAGGAACAACTTGGGTGTCACGTCGGTGACGGCCAGGTCATAACCTATCGCCTCCTGCAGTCGCTCCGAGGTCAGGGGCCCACCAAGGCCGAGTTCCAGCAGATCAAGCGCGTCCTGGCTGAATAACGGTGCGAACCAAAGCGAGTCGGCGCCGGAGCCGTCGATGACGAGATCGAACCCGTGTACCGTTTCGAAGTTCTCACTGCCGCGGTTGGTGGACAGCGTCAACCGGATCTGCCCCTCCTTGCCGACCGCGTGGGCGACGCGGCCACGCAGGTGGTGGATGCGATCGTCGGCCAGCAACGCCTCCTGCACGTTGGACGAGAACACCCCTCGGTCGGTGCGGGCCAACGCGTCGCGGCGTTCGGCCAGGGTCAGGGCCGGCCAGTTGGTGGGATCGGAGAACAGCGAGTTCTCGAAGAATCCCTCGCCGCGGGTGAACAACGTGGCCTGCGGGGAGATCACGGTGATGCTCGAAACCCGGTGGCGGAACAGCTCATAGAGCATCGCCGCGGCCGTCTCGCCACCGCCGATCACCGCCACCCGCTCCGCATTGATCCGGTCGTGATTGGCGGCGCGGTCCCAGAACTGGGCGATCGACAGCATGCGCGGATTGCCGGGCAGCAAGGACTTTTCGGCCTGGCCGGGGCCGGTGATCATCAGGGCATCGGCGTGCACGGTGGTTTCGTGTGTGTGCAGCGCCCAGCGGTCGCCGGTGATCGCCAGTCGTTCGACGTCACCGTGCACCACATTCATGCCCACGTGGTCGGCGACCCAACTCAGGTATTGGCTCCACCGGCGATGCGTCGGTGCCGGCCTGCCACGATCGATCCACTCGGCGAATGATGCCGTGGCGATCAGATAGGACTGCCAGCTGTACCGGGTCATCCGCTCGTCGAGTTCGGCGTTGCGGCGCGGCACCAGCGCCGAGCGGTAGGGAAACCCGACGTCCTTTTCCGGGCTGGTACCGAGCCGGTGCGCGCCGTCGGTCCATCCGCCGCTGGCCTGCCAGTTCGCCGCGACACCGATCCGCTCCACGGCCACCACGTCGGGCACCTCGACGCCCATCTCGCGCAACGCGAAGGCCTTGGCCGCGACGGCCACCGCCTTGGCGCCGGCCCCCACGATCGCCAGTGTGCTCATTTCACCATCTCCCGCAGTGATTCGATCCAAAGCTCTTGCAGCGCAGCAATATCGGAGTCATCGAGAATGTCGGGCAGCGCGCGCCACTGCGCGGCCAGCACCCGCTCCCCGTCAAAGGTCAGCACCATCGCCGCGATGGTGAGCTCATGGCGCACGGCCAGCTCCGGCTCCGGCACCGGCGACGCGCCGGCGAGCAGCTCGCGTTCGAGCCGCAGCCCCGTGCCGCCGTCGGCGTGGGCGGCGCCGAGGTAATTCAGCAGCAGTTGCGGGGGCCGGAAGCCGGCGAGCCGCTCGGCGGTGTCGGCCCGCAAGTAGCGCAGCAACCCGTAGTCGAGTCCGTCGCCGGGGATGGAAGCCAGCTGCTCCCCCACCCTGCGCGGGTCGGTCGAGTCCAGCCTCACCGGGTAGATGGAGCTGAGCAGCCCGACGGTGTCGCTGGTGTCGATCGTGTGTGCGCCCGGGCCGTCCACCAAACCGTCTGCGCGGCCGTGTGTTTCGAGCGCCAGCAGCGGTGGCGGGGTGGGCTGGCCGCGCAGCTCGCGCCAGCGGGTCACCGTCGCCGCGGTGGCGGTGACCAGCAGCGTGGGCAACGGCAGACCCGAATCCAGCAGCCGGCGGGTGACGTCGGCGTCGGTGACGGCGTTGCGGACGATCAGATCGCGGGCCCGATCGCTGCGCGGATCCAGCCGCCGGGCACCGAGGTCGGGATCGTCGCCGTCGAGCTGGGACGCCCAGAATTGCGCCGTGTCCAGCCGCTGCGCCCGCGCGGCGAGCGCGTCGGCCCAGCGGCGATAGCTGGTGTGTTCGCGAACGGGCGCCGGCGAGTGGCCGGTGGCCGCGGCCGCCAGCGCGGCGCCGAGTTCACCGAGGATCACTCGCCACGACGCGGGGTCCAGCGCGACGACGTGCGCGGCCAGCAGCAGAACGCTTTCCCCGGCGGGCGGTCGAAGCCACACCGCGGACAGCAGCGTTCCGCGTTCTGGGTCCAGGCGCTCGACGGCCTCGGTGACGCGGGCCGGTACCGCCGCGGCCAGATCGCCGCTCACCTCAACCTCGTTGAGTGCGTTGCGAATATCGGCGCCGGGGTTGGGTACCAGGGTCATGGTGGAGCGGTCCACCCGGGTGCGCAGCACCTCGTGGCCCTCGATGATGCCGGCCAGGGCCGCTTCCAGCTGTTCGCGGCGCAGCGTCTCGGGCAATCGGATGGCTTCGGTCTGAGCGAGCCTGCGCGGGTCGCCGTGTTCGTAGAGCCATCGGCCGTTGGGCAGCAACGGCATCGGTCCGGTACCGGTGTCCGCCTGCCGGGCGGCGGCCGTGGTCTCCGAGTCGATCGCTTCGGCCAGTTCGCGGACGTTGCCGCACTCGAGGATGAGCCTGGCGCGCAACGCAATTCCGCGTGCCCGGGCCGCTTGCACCACCGACAACGCCATGATGCTGTCCAGGCCCAGCTGCAAAAAGTCGGCGGTGACGTCGATGCGCGATTGCCCAAGGAGCTCGGCGAGCAGCTCGGCCAGCGCGGATTCCGTGGGCGTCTCGGGCGACGCCGTGCCGGCTTCGGATTCGTCGGCGTCGAATGCGGCCAATGCCGTTTCGTCGAGTTTTCCGTTGGGGGTCAACGGAATCTCGTCGACCACGATGATGCGCTGTGGAACCATGTAGCGCGGCAGCCGGTTGCTGAGCATGCTCCGCAACTCGGCGGCCGTGGACCCTTGGGTGGCCGGGTCGATCGCGACGTATGCGGTGAGCCGCGCAACGCCTCGGCGTTGCCGTACCAGCACCCCGGCGTGCCGCACGGCCGGATGTAATTCGAGGGCGGCCGCGATCTCGCCGGGTTCGACGCGGTGGCCGCGGATCTTCACCTGGGCGTCGGCCCGTCCCACGTATTGCAGTGAGCCGTCGGGCAATCGGCGCACCAGGTCGCCGGTGCGATACATCCGTTCTGCCGCCGCGAACGGGTCGGCGACAAAGCGCGCCGCGGTCTCCGGGGCGCGGCCCAGATAGCCGCGGGCCAGCTGGGCACCGCCCAGATACAGTTCGCCCGTCGCCCCGCAAGGCACCGGGCGCAGCGCGGAATCCAGTACGTAGCCGCGGGTGTGCCGGGTGGGGCGTCCGATCGAGGGCTCGTCGTGCTCGGCGATGGTGGCGACCACCGCCTCGACCGTGGTTTCGGTGGGCCCGTAGCAGTTGTGCGCCATCATCGAGGTGGTGTCGCAGGTGTTGCGGATCCGCGCCCAGGCCGCGCTGCCCACCGCCTCGCCGCCCAGCGCCAGCACGGTCAGCGGCGCCTCGGTGAGCAAACCGAACGCCTGCAGCTGGGCAAACATCGACGGGGTGGTGTCGATCATGTCGATGCCCTGCGCGGCGATCAGCGCGACCAGCGCCTCGGCATCGGTCTGGGTCTGCTCGTCGACGACATGCACGCCGTGCCCGTCGAGCAGACCGACCAGCGGCTGCCAGGCGGCGTCGAAGGCGAACGACCATGCGTGGGCGATGCGCAGGGGCCGGCCCAGTGTGGCTGCCGCGGGCCGCAATACGCGGTCCAGATGATCGTCGGCGTAGGCGCCCACCGCGCCGTGAGTTCCGATGACGCCCTTGGGTTCTCCCGTCGTGCCGGAGGTGAACACGACGTAGGCGGCCTGCGCGGGTGGAACGTCGACGGCGTCGAAGTCATCGTCGTGCGGTTCGCCGGCCTCGAGCAGCTTTTCGGTCAGCTCGTCGTCCAAGACGATCGACGCGCCCGATTGGCGCAGGATCGAGTCGATCCGTTCGGGGGGCATGCCGGGCTCCGTCGGCACGCACATGCCTCCGGCTTTGAGCACGGCCAATAGCGCGATGATGTAGTGCGGCCCTCGCGAAAGTTTGAGAGCCACGGGTGTTTCGGACTTGACGCCCTGTCGGGCGAGTCGCGCCGCAAGCCGGGTGGCGTGCCGGTTCAGCTCGCGGTAGCTCAGCGTCCCGCCCGCCCAGCTGATAGCCGGGTTGTCCGGCGTCCTGGCCACGACGTCGGCGAAGCGGGCGTGGATGCTCAACGGCGCCACCGGTTTCGGCGTTGCGGTCGCGCCCAGCGGGCCGTCCTCATCGTCGAGCAGGACGCTGACCTCGCGCAGGGCACGCTCCCAGCCCTGCAGCAGTCGCTCGGCGGTGGTCAGCACGCGGCGCCCGAAGGTGGCGGCGGGAACCGCCCCCAGCGCTCCGTCGATCGCTTCGATCAGCACCACCAGCTCGCCGCCTTCCATGTGGGCGGCGATGGCGATCGGGAAATGCGACAGGGTCTGCAGGGCGGACGGCCGGAATGTCGCTCCGCCGGCGGTCAATTCGCCGCCGGCGGTCAGGCCGTCCATCGGAAAGTTCTCGTAGACCAGCAGGGTGTCGAACATCTCCCCGACGCCGCCGAGGGCGCGAAGTTGGGCATGCCCGAGATAGCTGTGTTCGCGTAGCAGCGCGGCGGTGCGCTGCACGGCGCGGCACTGGTCGCCGGCGGAGGCGGACGGGTCGAGCCGGACCCGCAGCGGCACGGTATTGATGAACAAGCCGACCATGGTCTCGACGCCGGTCAGTTCGGGGGGACGGCCGGACACCGTGACCCCGAACACCACGTCGTGCGTATCGGTCAGCCGCGACAACACCAGCGCCCATGCCATTTGCATCAGGGTGTTGACGGTGACGCCCCGGGAGCGGGTGCCGTCGACCAGCCGCGCGGTGGTTTCGGCCGGCAGTCGCAGTCGGGTGGTGCGCGGCAGCCCCGGTTGCTGGCCCTCGCTCGTGTCCATGGATCCCAGGGCGGCGGCGAGCAGGGTGGGGCCCGGCAGGCCCGCCAGGTGTTCGCGCCAGACCCGTTGGCTGGCTTCCGGATCGCGGCTCGCCAGCCAGCCGATGTAGTCGCGGTAGGGCCGCGGGGCGGCGGGCAGCGCCGCCGGATCGCCGCCGGCCTGGTACAGCATCATCAACTCGTTGACGAACACCGGCAGCGACCAACCGTCGATCACGATGTGATGGGCGGTGAGTACCAAACGCCATTGCTCGCCGGGCAATTCGATCAGCAGGAAGCGGATGGCCGGCCCGTGCTCAAGATCGAACGGTCGCCGCCGCTCGCCGGTTTCCAGCGCCGCTACGTCCCCCGGCGCGGCGGCGACGAGCCGCCAGGGCAGCTCGACGCGGGACGGCACGATCTGCACCGGTCGCGGGATCCCCCGGCTGAAGAAGCTGGCCCGCAGATTCGGGTGGCGCACCAACATCTGCTCCGCGCAGTCGCGCAGCAGTGCGACGTCGAGTGCGCCGGAGATGTCCGCGGCGATCCCGATCACGTACGGGTCGTCCGCCTCTTCGCCGTCGGCGAATTCGGCGAGCGTGGTCAGCGAATACAAGCCCTCTTGCAGCGGGCTCAGCGCCATGACGTCCTCGATGTCGGGCGCGACATCGGTTTTGGCGGCCGTCACGTCGTGCCTTGGCGTGACGACGACCAAAGCTGCGTCACCGCGGCCAGGTCCGAGGACGACAGCCCGGAGGTGCTCATCGGCTCGAAACGGGTATCGGCCGCCGGCTCTTGCTGCTCGATGCCGGATTCCGCGTCGCCCAGGGCATCCAGCGCGGCCGCCAGCTGCTGCACCGTCGGATTCTCGAAGATCATCCGCGGGCTCACGGCCAGGCCGGCGGCCCGCGCCCGCGAGGCGAGCTGCACGGACAGGATGCTGTCACCGCCGAGGGCGAAGAAGTCATCGAAGCGCCCGACCTCGGGGGTGGACAGCAGTTCGGCGAACACCTTGGCCAGCGCCCGTTCGGTGTCGGTGCGTGCGGGTTCGGTCTGACCGCCGGTGCTGACCGCCGGCCGCGGCAACCCGGGCCGGTTCAGCTTGCCCGATTCGGTTTTGGGCAGGGCGTCGAGCACGGTCAGCGACGACGGCAGCATGTACCCCGGCAGCGTCGTGGCGATCGCGGCCCGCACCTCCCCCGCGAAAGCCGCCTTCTCGGCGTCATCCGAGATCGGCCGTTGCGGCACAACATATCCGGCCAGCGACGTGCCGCCGTGCACCTCCCAGGTGCGAGCCGCCGCGGCGGCGACACCATCGACGGCCGCCAGGGCCGACTCGACCTCGGCCAGCTCGACGCGGAAACCACGCACCTGCACCTGGTGGTCGGAACGCCCGACGAACTCCAGCTGCCCGTCCTCGGTCCACCGGGCCAGGTCGCCGCTGCGGTACAACCGCGAACCCGGCTCGAGTCCATAGGGATTGGCGACAAAACGGGTGGCGGTCAGGCCGGGGCGTTTCCAATATCCCCGAGCCAGCTGGTCACCGGAGTAGTACAGCTCGCCCACCACTCCGACGGGCACGGGACGCAGCCCATCGTCGAGCAGATAGGCCTGCGCACCCGGGACGGGCCTTCCGACAAGCGGATTCGGTGGGACCAACGGCCCGCGGGACACCGCACCGGACGTCTCGGTGGAACCGATGTTGTTCAACAGCTGGGTGCCGCCGTCACACTCGTCGGCGCACACCGACACCAGCCGCGCCAGCAGCGACGCGCTCACCGGTTCGCCGCCGCAGACCAGCCGAGACAGCGAGCGCACGGCGTCGGGCCGGCTGTCCACCAGGGCCGAGACCAGGCTGGGCACCGCGGTGACCTGAGCGACCGAGTACCGGTTCATCAGGTCCCCGAGGGCCTCCGGGTCGCGGTGTTCGGCGTCGTCGGCCAGGATCATGGTGGCGCCGGCCGCCAGGCCGGCCAGCATCTCCATGCCGCCTTCGAGGAAGGTGATCGAGGCCTGCGCCAGGCGCACGTCGTCGGTGCGCGGCGGGTAGTGGCGCAGCTGCCAGTCGAGCCGGGCGGCCATCGAACGATGCGTTCCCACTGCCCCTTTCGGCTTGCCGGTGGACCCGGAGGTGAACACCAGGTACATCGGGTCATCGGGGTGCGGCGCCCGCGCATTCCTCGCCTGCGGATCGACGTCGTCGCTGTTGACCAGGGTGCGCACCTGGGGATCGTCCAGCGAGATCAGCTCGACACCGGGCACCTGCGGCATGGTGTCGGTCGCTTCGACCGTCGCGACCACGACCGGCGGCGCGACGTCGTCGAGCATGAATTGCTTTCGCGCCAGCGGATAACCGGGATCGATGGGGAAGTACCCGGCGCCGGCCTTCATGATGGCCACCAGTGCCACCACCAGCTCGATGCTCCGCCGGGTCGACAATCCGACCAGCGTGCCCGGGCCCACGCCGCTCCTGATGAGCAGGGCGGCCAGATTGTCCGAACTACGGTGCAGCGCAGGGTAATCGATGCTGTCACCGCCGCAGCGCACCGCGATCCGGTCGCTTCCCCAGGCGCGGCTGGGTTCGAGCAATTCCGGGATGGTGCGCGGCCGGTCGTGCGGCGGTTGCTCGCCGCGGCTCCAGTCGCGCAGGATGCGGTCTTGCTCGCCGGCGTCGATCAGCTGGACGTCTCGCAAAGTCTGATCGAGGTCGTCGGCAAACTCGGTGAGCGCCCGGGTCAGCCATCCGGCCAACCGCTCGATGGTGGTCCTGGCGTAGAGCTCGGTGCGGTAGATGAGATTGCAGTTGTATCCGATGTCGCCGGAGCCGTCGGTGCCGAAGAAGTTGACGCTCAGATCCGCGTGCGCCATGTCGAAGATGGGGTCGAGCGAGGTGCACACGGTGTCCTGCTCGCCGCTGCCGGCCGCCGCGGTCTCGATGACCCGGGTAGCGGACAGGTGATCCCGCACGTGCACCACGACCTGGAACAGCGGGTTGCGGGACAACGAGCGCACCGGGCTGACGCTGTCGACGACGCGGTCGAACGGCAGGTCCTGGTGGGCGTAGGCGGCCAGGGCGGTCTCCCGGGCCCGCTTGAGCAGTTCGCGCAACGTCGGGTTGCCGTCCATGTCGTTGCGCAGCACCAGGATGTTGACGAAGAATCCGATCAGCTGGTCCAACTCGGCTTCGGTGCGACCCGCGACCGGGGTGCCCAACGGAATGTCGGTTCCGCCACCGGCTTTGTGTAACACCACGGCGACGGCCGTTTGCAGCAACATGAATTCGGTGATGCCCAGCTCGCGGCACAGCTCGCCGAGCTTGGCCCGCGTCGCCGCGTCGATGTGGAAGTCGACGGACTCGCCCGCACCGCTGGGCACGGGCTGGCGGGGGAAGTCCGGACGCAGCCCGGTGTCCTCCGGCAGACCGGCCAGTTGCCGGGTCCAGTACTCCCGCTGGTCGGCGGAGATCGCGGATTCCTGCCCGCCGGCGTCGCCCAGGAACGTGCGCTGCCACGCCGCGTAGTCGGCGTACTGCACCCGAAGCGGGGCCCAGGATGGCGCTTCTCCCCCGCGCCGGGCCCGGTAGGCCGTCATCACGTCGGAGAACAGCACGCCCGCCGACCAATGGTCGGACGCGATGTGGTGCACGACCAGCGACAGCACGTGTTCCGCGGTGTTCTCGGTGCGCAGCACCGCGACCCGGATCGGCAGTTCGGCGTCCAGCTCGAAGCAATGGCACCGTTCGATGTCGAGCTGCTGCTGCAGCCAGGCGTCGTCGGGCCCCTCCTCGCGGCGCACCGGGATTTCGACATTGGCCGGACCCACCACCTGGTAGGGCACACCGTCCAACTCGACGTAGCTGGTGCGCAGGATCTCGTGCCGGGCAACGACATCGCCGACGGCGGCGATCAGCGCATCGATGTCCCACGGCCCGGTCAGTTTCGCCGCGAAGGGAATGTTGTTGACCCGACTGGGCCCGTCCACGCGGTAGGCGAACCAGCTGCGCAGCTGGGACGCCGACAGCGGCATGGGCTCGTCGTGTGCGGTGGTGATCAGCCTGGGCCGCGACGGCGTCAGCTCGCCGGCACTCAGCTGGTCGATCCGCTCGGCCAACGCCCCGACCGTGGCGAGTTCGAAGACGTCGCGGATGCCGATCTCCACACCACACTCGGCGCGGATCGCGGTCACCAGTTTGGTGGCGACCAGCGAGTGGCCGCCCAGATCGAAGAACGAGTCGTCGACGCCCACCCGGTCGTGTCCGAGCAGTCCCGAAAACAGTTGCGCGACGCGCTGTTCGGTGGGAGTCGTCGGGTCGCGGTATTCGGTGGCGGCCGCGATTTGTGGTTGCGGCAGCGCGGCGCGGTCGATCTTCTGATGAGCGGTGATCGGAATCTGGTCGAGCACCACATAGGCGGCCGGGGTCATGTAGTCCGGCAGCGCGGCGGCCACCCGGGCGCGGATGCGCTCGACGTCAACCGATTCCGTGCCGGCGCCCTGGGCCGGCGTCACGTATCCCACCAGGCTCTTGCCCAGCTGGGGCAGGTCCATGGCCAACACGACCGCTTGTCCGACGCTGGGGTCCACCGAGATCGCGGCCGCGATTTCGCCCAACTCGATGCGGAAGCCGCGGATCTTCACCTGCTCGTCGGCGCGGCCGACGAACTCGATGTCACCGTGGGCGTTGCGGCGGGCCAGGTCTCCGGAGCGGTACATCCGCCCGCCCGGCGTGAACGGGTCGGCGACGAAGCGCTCGGCCGTCAACTGGGGCCTGCGATGGTATCCGTGCGCGACATGCGTTCCGGCGATGTAGATCTCACCGATCACGCCGACGGGAACTGGCTGCAGGGCATTGTCGAGCAGATATACCTGAGTGTTGATCTTGGGTCGGCCGATCGGCACCACCCGGGTGCCCTGGGTGCCTTCCACCGGGTAGCTGGTGCAGTTCACCACGGTCTCGGTCGGCCCGTAGAAGTTGTACAGCGACGCGTCGAAGGTGGCGTGGAACTTGTCGGCGATCTCACCGGGCAGGGCCTCGCCGCCGATCGGCACGCGCCGCAGCGTCCGCCACTGGCTGACGCCCGGCAGGGACAGGAAGAGCCCCAGCAACGACGGCACGAAGTGCATGGAGGTGATGCCTTCGCGGGCCAAAAGATCGGTGAGATAGCCGATGTCGCGCAGCCCGTCAGGCCGCGGAATCACCAAGCGGGCCCCCATGATCAACGTGCCGAAGATCTCGCCCATCGACACGTCGAAGCTGGGCGAGGCGACCTGCAGCAGCCGGTCGGTGTCGTCGATGCGGTATTCGTCGCCGAACCAGACGAAGTACTCGGCGATGGGCACGTGCGGCACCGGCACACCCTTGGGCAGCCCGGTGGAGCCCGAGGTGTAGATCAGGTAGGCGGTGTTTTGCGGGCTCAGCGGCCGGATCAACTTCGTGGGCGCGGTGCCCGGATAGCGTGCGGCGTCGGAAACCGGCTCGCGCAGCACCAGTTTGGCGTCCGCGTCGTCGAGAATGAAGCTCAGCCGGTCCTCCGGATAGGTGGGATCCACCGGCAGATAAACCCCGCCCGCCTTGAGCACCCCGAGCGCGGTGATGACCAATTCGGGCGACTTGTCCAGCAGCACCGCGACGCGGTCTTCGGTGCCGATCCCCTGCTCGATCAGCCAGTGCGCCAACCGGTTCGACTCTTCGTCGATCTCCCGGTAGGAGTAAGCACGCCCCTCGTAGACGACCGCAACGGCATCCGGCGTCAGACCCGCCCGGCGGCTGACCAGCTCGGGCAACGTGCCGGCCGGTGTGACGAACTCCTCGCCGGTCGACACCGCGCGCAGCCACTCGGCGTCTTCGGCGCCCATCAGCGCGCACGCCGACAGCTTCACGTCGGGGTCGGACAGCACGCCATCCAGCAGGGCGGCGTAGTGGCGCAGCAATTGCTCGACCAACTGCTGGTCCATCACCTCGACGAGGTATTCCGCCTCGATCACGCCACCGCCGGCGCCGTCGGGTGTCCGGTCCAGCTCGACCATCAGGCTCAACGGCAATTGGTTGAAATGGCCGCGCAATTCACCGCGTTCGCAACGCACGCCCGGCGGGCAGAAGCCGGCGCCATCGGGCTCCCGCTGCCCGAAGCTCACCCGGGTCATCCGGTCGGCGCCATGCCGGCGATCGGGATTCGACTCGCGGACCAGCCAATCCAGGTCGGCGCGCGAATGAGCGAAGGCGCCCACCGCGCCGTCACGGGTTTGGCTCAGCAGCTCACGGAACGTCTGGTGCGGCTGCGGGCGCAGCCGGATCACCACCGTGTTGCCGTGGTAGCCGATGACATCCTCGGTGCCCACGCCGCGGTTGAGCACCGGGGCGGCCACCAGGAAGTCGGTCGACTGGGTATAGCGGTGCACCAGGGCGGCGAAGGCCGCCATCAACACCATGTACGGGGTGGCACCCGTGTCGCGGGCCAACGCGGCGGCCCGGTCGACGGTGTCGGGCGACAATTGCGCGACCGCGCGCTGCGCGCGCCAGGTCGTGGGCACGACCGAGCCGTTGGGCCCGGGAAGCTCGAGTGGCTCCGGCAGGTCGGCCATCAGCGGGCGCCAGTAGTCCAGATCCGCCTGACGAACGGCGGCCGCATCCCCCGAGATGCCTGGGCGGACCTGCGCATCGGCGAAGGCGTCGGGGTCGGTGTAGGCGCGAGTCAGATCCGCGAAGAACGGTGCCCACGAGCCGTCGTCCCAGGCGATGTGATGCGCGGTGATCAGCAGCATCAGCTCGTCGTCGGCCAGCCGCGCCACCGTGACCCGCAGCGGCGAATCCTTGCTCAGGTCGAATGGGCGGCGAAAGTCGCGCTGCGCCAACACGTCCAGTCGCAGCCGGCGCGCCTGGTCGGTCAACCCGGCCAGGTCGTGTTCGGCCCACTCGGGCCGCAGGTCCTCGCGAGTCACCGGATGCGGATCGCCCTCGGCGTCGCTGGCATACGTCGTGTGCAGCACCGGGTGTCGCGCGGCGACGGCGTCGACCGCACGATGCAGCTGTGCGATGTCGACGGTGCCGGACAGGCGGTAGGAGACGCAGATGTTGAGCAGCGCGCTGTCAGGATCGACCGACTGCACGAACCACATCCGGTGCTGGCCGACCGACATGCGTGGCCCGTCGTCGGCCGACGCGGGCGCCGCGCCCGCCGTCCTGGCCAGGCCGCGTTCGGTCAGCTTGCGGCGCAGCAGTTCCAGGCGTTCGTCGTCGAGCCGGGTGCTGACGCCGGTGGTGTTAGTCACGCTAGGAGTCCAACCTTTCTAGCATCGCGAGCGTTGAGTGGTGCGCACCGTTGGCGGCGCCGGCGCGCTCGAATGACGGCTTCGCCGCGGGCGCGCCGGTTGGGTCGGCACGCAGCGCGTCGATCAGCTCGGTCACCGTGATGCCGCCGAGCATGCGGGACACCGGAACCGAGTTCCCCACCGTCCGGCGCAGCCGTTTGCGTAAATCGAGTGCGAGCAAGGAGTCCACACCCAGGTCGATCAGCGAGGCGCCCGGGTCGATCGACAGCGAATCACCCAGGTGCAGCGTCGCCGCCAGCTCGGCCCGCACGATGTCGGCGAGCGGCTTCTCAGCCGAGGTGTCGGTTTCCTCGCCCTCGCCGGTGCGTGCATCACTGAACGGCATTGGCATGCCCTGGCTTTCGAAGAACACCTGAAGCCGCTCGAAGTCGGCGTCGAAGATCAGCGGATCGCCGTCGTATCCGTACAGGCTGGCCTCGATCGCCCGCTGCGGGTCCATCGCCACCAGACCGGAACGCTCGGTGCGCGTGATCTCGGTGCCCACCACGACCCCGGCGCCCTGCCACAGGCCCCAGCGGATCGCCGTGCAGTCGCGGCCGGCGGCGCGCAACTGGGCGGCCAACACGTCGAGCATCCGATTGGATGCCGCGTAGGCCGCGTGGTGGTGCCCGCCCCAGACCCCGAATACCGACGAGCAGGCCAGGATCCGGCAGTCCGGGCGCAGCGGCCACACGTCGGCCAGCAAGGCCAGTCCGCGGACTTTGGCCGCGCACACCGCCGCAACGTCAGCGCCGCTGAGATCCGATCGTGAAAGGGCCCGCGCGATGCCCGCGGTGTGGATCAGCAGTGACGCGCCCGAACCCGCATATTCGGCGGCGACGGCGGCCAGGGCGTCCCTATCGGTGATATCGCATTGGGGGGCGTGGACTTTGGCGTCATACTGGCCGACGAGCTCGCGCAGCACCGTCGGATCAACACCGTGGCGGCTCAGCAGGGTGACGGTCCGGGCGCCGCGTTCCAGGCAATACCGCGCGTACTGCAGGCCGATCGCTCCGCTGCCGCCGGTGATCACCACGTCGTCCAAGGCGGCGGTATCGAGCGGGCGCGGGGTCGCCGATTGGCGGCACGCACGGAACGTGCGGACGTGGCGTCGCGGCGATCCGGCGCCGCGCACGGCGACCTCGGCCACCTCATCCAGCAGCACGTCGATGGCGAGCCGTGCCGTTGCGGGGTCGAAATCGCGGTGTTCGAGGTCCAGGTGCCCGAATGCCTGGTCCGGGAATTCGAAGCCGATGCTGCGATGCATCGCCGCCAGCGCCGCCTGTGCGGGAGACACATTGGCGTCATCGCGGTCGACGTGTTCGGCACCGGCGGTGAGCAACCAGACGGTCCGGCACCGGGGGCCGATGAGTGCGGGGTAGTCCGGTAGGCCCGCGTCGGGGCGGCCTGCGATCCGCTCGATTGCGGAGGCGGGGTCGAGCGGGTCGAGTCCCGGGGCGGCGATCACAAGAATTTCCGCCTCGTCCGGTGGCACCGCTCGGCAAGCACCATGCGCGGCAACGGTTTCGAGCAGCCGCTGCGTCAGGGTGCCCGCACCGACGAAGGCGATGTCGAGGCGGCTTGCGCCGGGTGTGACGGGCGCCGTGACCGGCTGCCAGTCCTCGACGGCCACGGTGAGCGCCGGCGCCGGCGCCGCTTCGGTCACCCGTTGCGGCGCCGCCCACAGGTGCACCGCACGCATCGGCGCGTGGGGGAAGCCGCGCAGCGCGGGCAGATCGGCCGTCGGGATCGCGTCGGCCCACCGGCAGCCGGGGTCGGCGGCCGCGAGTGCGGTGATGCTCGCCGACAGCGAATCGGTGATGGACCGGTCGCGATGACCCGAGCCGACGATGACGGCGGACTCGTCGTCGACGATGTCGCCCAGCGGGTACAGCAAGGACGGGTGCGCCGAGAGCTCAACGAACGCGTCGGCCCCACAACCGCGGGCATATTGCACGGCCAGGTCGAATCGTACGGTGCCGCAAAGGTTTTCATACCAATAGCCGGAGAAGTCGGTCGCCTCCCCCAGCTCGGCCCCCAGCGTCGATCCGATGAACCGCACCGGGGCATCCCGGAAGGTCGACTTCGGTGTCAGCTCGGCCAGGCTCGAACGCAACGGTCGGAGCGCACTGGTGTGTCCGGGATAGTCGACGGACAGTTGCTGGCTGAAGATGCCGCGCCGTTGGGCCAGTGCGACCGCGGCGGCCACCGCGTCATGATCACCGGCGACCACGGTCGACGACGGGCCGTTGACCGCCGAAACTTCCAACCAGCCCGGCGTTTCCGCGAGCAACGACTCCGCGACGTCCAGCCCGGTGCCCAGCACCGCCATTGCGTAGTGGCCGGTGAGCTGGTCGACCACGGTCGCGCGAGCAACCACCAAAGCGACCGCGTCGGGCAGCCCTATCGCCTCCGCCACATAGGCCGCCGCCACCTCACCGAGGCTGTGACCGATGGTGATGTCGGGCAGGACCCCGCGGGACCGCCATGCCTCGGCCAGGCTCACCGCGTGGGTGAACTGCGCGCCCTGGATCTCGGGGCGCGACCAGTTGCGCGGTTCGTCGCCCACCAGATACGGCAGCGGAGAAGCGAATCCGGCGGAAGCGAATGCTTGCGCGCACCGGTCGGCGGCCTCGCGGTAGGCCGGTAACCGTTGGTAGGCGCCGGCTCCCATCGCCTGCCATTGATTGCCCTGGCCGGGAAACACGAACGCGACCCGCGGCGGTGTCGTCCTCGCGGAGTACGAGACCAGCTCGTGCTCCTCGCCGTTGGCGATCGCGGACAGACCCGCGACGAGCTCGGTGCTGTCTGCCGCGCGCACCACCGCGCGGTGCCGTCGCAACCTCCGCAGCCGCAGCAGGGTGGAAGCGACCGCGGCGGTCAGATCCGCCGAGTCCGGGACGCGGCCAAGGTAATCGGCGATCGCGGCGGCGTCGCGGCGGATCAGCTCTGGATCATGGGCGCTCAGCAGCACCGGGATACGCCCGTCCGGCAGGCCATGGGTGAGCATCATGCGACCTCGGGGACGGAGACGATCAGGTGCGCGTTGGTGCCGGCGATGCCGAACGCGGACGCCGCGGCGGTGCGCTGCCCGTCAACGGCCGGCCACGGTGTCAAGGTCTGGGCCAACCGGAGTCCTTGCTTGTCCCATTCGATTTCGGGACTGGCGTCGCCGGCGTGCAGGGTGGGTGGGACGGCGCCGTGCTCGGCGGAGACCAGCACCTTGGCCAGACCCAGCGCGCCGGCGGCGGCCAACGAGTGACCGACGTTGGATTTGACCGAACCCAGCAATGCTCCGGCGCCGGGCTCGGTGTCGCCGTAGGTCTGGGCCAGCGAGCGCAGCTCGGTTCGGTCGCCCAGGCGGGTCCCCGTGCCGTGCCCCTCGATCATCCCCACCTCGGCGGGCTTGATCCCGGCCTGGCTGATGGCCCGCTGGAACAGCCGGACCTGGGCCTCGCCGCTGGGCGCGCTCAGACCGGCGCTGCGCCCGTCCTGATTCATGGCGGTGGCCCGCACCTCCGCGACGATCCGCCGGCCGGCACGCAGGGCGGCCGATTTGCGTTGCAGCACAAACATCGCCGCGCCCTCGGCCCACACGGTCCCGCTGGCCTGCGCGCTGTAGGGGCGGCAGTATCCGTCGTCGGAAAGCGCGTGTTGCTTGGAGAACTCGACGAAAAAGCCCGGTGAGCCCAGCACGTTGACCCCGCCCGCAAGGGCCAGATCGCAGTCGTCGTTCTGTAGTGAGCGCACCGCGACGTGGAAGGCCACCAGCGCCGACGCGCACGAGGAATCCAAGGTCAGCGCCGGCCCGGCCAATCCCAGCGTGTAGGCGATGCGACCCGAGATCACGCTGAGCGCGGTCCCGGCGAGCAGATGACCGCTGTGTTCGGAGAATTGGGCCATGTCGGGTCCGTACCCGGTGGCCGAGGCGCCGACGAAGCAGCCCACATCGTGACCGGCCAGCTCGTCGGGATTGATGCCGCTGTTCTCGCACGCCCGCCAGGCCACCCGAAGCGCCACCCGTTGCTGCGGATCCATCACGACGGCCTCGCGGGGCGAGATCCCGAAGAATTCCGGATCGAATGTGGTTGCCCCGGTGAGGAATCCGCCGCGGTCATGAATCTCTTTGAAGCCGCTGCGGCGCGAGCCGGCGAGCAGTTCTGGCACCGCCCAACCGCGGTCGGTGGGAAACGGGCCCAGCGCCTCACGGCCGTGGGCCAGCAGATCCCAGTAGGCCTCGGCGGTTTCGATGCCCCCGGGTGCCTCCACACCCATTCCCACGATCACGACCGGGTCGGCATACTCGGCGCCGCGGCCCGAGCCGAACCCCTCGTCAGACATTGACATCACCCGGCATTCACCTGCGCGGCGATCGCTTCGACGTGGTCGTAGACGTAGAAGTGCCCGCCGTCGTACAACGACAGGGCGAAGGATCCGGCGGTGTGCCTTTCCCACTGCCGCAGCACGCCGGTGGCGATGCGGTGGTCGTCATGGCCGCCCAGCACGTGAATGTCGGCGCCGATGCGGACGTCGGGGCTGGGGTCGTAACCGTTGAAGGCCTGATAGTCGGCGCGCACCGCGGTGGTCAGCAGTTCGGAGAACTCTTCGTCGGCAAGCAGTTCGGGGTCGGTACCGCCCAGATCCGCGATATCGGCCAGCAGCCCGTCATCACTGGTCGGCAGTTCGGGCATGTCGGCGACGACGCACGGTGGCGGGCCGGCCGACACCCACAGCTTTTGCACGGCCGTGCCGTGCGTCTCGGCGACTCGGGCGAACTCGAAGGCGACGACGGCACCCATGCTGTGCCCGAACAACTTCAGCGGCGCGACGCTGGACCAGGGCGCCGCTTGGAAGAGGCTGGCGGCCAGGTCGTGCACGCTGTCGTGGCCGGGCTCGCTGAGGCGGTCGGCGCGTTGCGGGTACTGCACGATGTAGGTGTCGCCGCCGGCGGCCAGCGCCGCCGCCAGCACCCGATAGCTTGCGGCGGCCGCGCCGGCGTGCGGAAACACCACGGTGGCTCCGGTGGACGACCCGTTGTTGCGGCCCGGGGTCAGTTTGATCCAGGACGGGAACGTGGCAGACACGGTGATCAGATTATTCAATGTCATTGCGCAATCTACGATTTCGCGGGTTGCTGAGAGGCCGCCAGAACCGATTCGGCGTCCATGCCGATAACCTCCAGATAGAGCTCGGCGACCTGGTCGAGCCGGCCGGGGTCGTCCTCGCCGGCACTGAGCACCGCGGCCAGCGTCGACACGGTTCGATTGGCGAAGAGGTCGGCGACCATGATGTCCGGCGCATCCAGCCAGGCCCGGATTCTCGCCACCGCCTGGGTGGCGAGCACCGAATCGCCGCCGAGGGCGAAGAAGTCGTCGTCGACCCCGATGTGTTCCCGGCCGAGCAGCTCGCCGACGATCAGTGCCAGCGCGGTTTCCAATGGCGTCGACGGCGCCCGGTGGCCCGGCCGCTGCGATTGCGCCACAGCGGCTTCCAACTCGCGTGCCACGGCCCGGCGGTCGAGCTTTCCGGCGTCGGTGAACCCGATCCGCTCCACCACCGCGATGTGGCGCGGAACCATGTGTGCGGGCACGAGGTCAGCGAGACGCTGCCGGATTCGCTCGGCGGTCAGGGCGGCGTCGTCGGTGCACACTTGGGCGGCCAGCACGTCGGATTCGCCGGACACCGCGATCAGGGCGGCCACCGCCGTGCGCACCCCGGGCACGCGCCGCAGCGCGGTCTCGACCTCGCCCAACTCGACGCGATAGCCGCTGATCTTGACCCGGTGGTCGGCGCGGCCCACGAATTCGAGGGTGCCGTCCGGCCAGTACCGCACCAAATCGCCGGTGCGGTACCAGATTCGGCCGTCGTGCTCGACGAAGCGTTCGGCGGTGAGATCGGGACGGCCGCGGTAGCCGCGCGCGATGCCGCGTCCGGACACCCAGTATTCGCCGGGCACCCAGTCCGGGCAGTCGGCCCCGGTGTCATCGACGACACGGCAGGCGTTGTTGGGAAGCGGGACGCCGAACGGCAAGGCCGTCCAATCCTCCGGAATCGCTTCGGTCACCTCGAAAATGCTGTTGTGCACCGGGGTTTCGGTCGCACCGCCGAGGCCGGCGAAGCGCAGGTCGGGCGCTTCGGCCTGGAGGCGGCGCACCACCTCGGGCCGCACCCAGTCGCCGCCGGTCGGGATCACCCGCACCGAGGACAGCCGCCCGCGGCCGACTTCGACGAGCATCTCCAGCCAGCCGGGCATGAAGTGCAGCACGGTGATCTGGTGAGTCTCGATGAGCCGGGCCCAGGCGTCGGGATCGCGTCGCTGCGCTTCGTCGACCACCACGAGGGAACCGCCCGTGCGCAGGGTGACGAAGACGTCCATCACCGAGATGTCGCCCTCCAGGGTCGACAGCGCCAGGCATCGATCCGCGGGGCCG
Organism: Mycobacterium sp. 1245801.1; assembly: GCF_001673055.1. Lineage (NCBI taxonomy): Bacteria > Bacillati > Actinomycetota > Actinomycetes > Mycobacteriales > Mycobacteriaceae > Mycobacterium > Mycobacterium sp. 1245801.1. Next base: position 37,343 of record NZ_LZKY01000170.1, on the reverse strand, counting down.
ATCTCGAAGTGGCGGCCGATGAATTCCACGGTGTTCATCGCCGCGTCGTGGGTGACCTCGACGCCCTTGGGCTCGCCGGTGGAGCCCGACGTGAACAACACGTAGGCGAGCGCGGCGGGATCGATTCTCGCTGAAGTAATCTCGGCGCTCGCAGGTGCCTCGCGAAGGATATCGGCCAGCACCAGTTCTGGCACCGGCACGGACAGCGGTCGTCCGCCGCAGGCGAGGGCCAGCCTCACCGCACCGGTTTCGAGGATGCGCTCGGCGCGATCGCGCGGCTGGTCGGCGCCGATCGGCAGGTAGACGGCACCGACGGACAGGATGCCCAGCAAGGCCGGAATCTGCTCGGCGGTTTTGGGCCCCATGATCGCGATGGTCTCGCCGGTGGCCACCCCGGCGGCGCGCAGCGCCGCGGCCACCGCCAGCGCCTGGTCGCGCAGTTGTGCATAGCTGAGGTCACCGGTGCTGGCGAACACCGCCGGGGCGTCGGGCTGCCGCTCGGCCTGCCGGAAGAACCCGTCGTGCAAGGCTTCTCCGCTGGGTTCCGCGGTGCGGGCGTTGGCCGCCTCGCGCACCGCGCGCTGCGCCTGGGGCAGTGCCGGCGGGCCCGGCGCCTCCCACGCGTCGTCGGCGCAGGCCAGCCGCAGCAGCTCGTCGATGTGGTAGGCGAACATGGCGTCGATGACGCCCGGGGGGAACATGCCTTCGCGCACATCCCAATTCACCAGGACGCCGCCGTCGAATTCGGTGACCTGCGCGTCCAGCAGCACCTGCGGCCCCTGGGAGATGATCCATCCCGGTGTGCCGAATCGGTCCGTCACCTCGCGGCTGAACAGTTCGCCGAGTCCCAGCGCGCTGGTGAATACCACCGGGGCGAGCACCTGAGTGCGGCGATGACGGCTGAGGTCGCGCAGCACCGACAGTCCCGGATAGGCGGAATGGGCGGCGGCCGTGCGCATCGCGCCCTGCACGGTCTGGGCCCGCGCCGCCGCGGTGTGGGCGCCGGCGAGATCGACGTCGAGCAGCAGCGAGGAGGTGAAGTCACCGACCAACGAGTCGACGTCGGGGTGCAGGGGCTGCCGCCCGAACAGTGGGACGTTCAGCAAAAAGCGCGACGTGGTCGACCAGCGCGCCAGGGTATTGGCGAATCCCGCGGCCAGGGCCATGGCCGGAGTGATGCCGCGCGCCTGGGCGCGGGCGAACAGCGCATCGCGGGTTTGCGGGTCCAGCCAGTGCCAGCGCCGCGTGCTCTGCTTCGAGCCGCGGCCACCGATGGACGGCAACGCCGGCGGGTCGGGCAGCTCCGGCAGGCGCAGCGCCCACCAGTCCCGGTCGGCGTCGCGGGCCGGTTGCGGCTGGGCCTCTTCGGCCTCGATGGCTTGGCGGTACTGCCGATAGGTGTAGCTCAGCTCGGGGAGGTCGCGGCCGCCGTACAGGGCCGCCAGGTCGCCCATCAGGGTCCGATAGCTCATCGCGTCGGCGGCCTGCATGTCCAAATCGACATGCAGCCGGGACCGCCCGGACGGCAACAGCGTCACCGCCAGTTCGAACACCGCGCCGTCGAGCTGCTGGTGTGATTTCGCGTCGCGGATGTCGGCGAGCCGCCGCTCGACCTCGTCGGTGCTCAGCTGGCGCAGGTCCTCGACCTCCACCGGGAAGGCGCCGTTCTGGTCGGCCGGGGGGATGTGTTGCGTGCCGTCGGGCAGGAACCGCACCCGCAGCATCGGATGGCGACGTGCCAGCGCGGTCGCCGCCGCGCGCAGCCGCTCCGGATCGATCGGGCCACCGTCGAATTCGACGTAGAGGTGCCCGGCGACGCCACCGAGCTGCTGGTGGTCCTGGCGGCCCACCCACATCGCGTGCTGCATCGGGGCCAGGGCAAACGGCTCGTCCTCGGCCGACGGCTCAGCGCTCCGGGCCGCCTCGGCGGGAACGGTCTGCTGGTCGGCGCCGTGCCCGTCGGCGGCGACCAGCCGGGCCCAGGCGTCGATCGTCGGCTGCTCGGCCAGGGTGGCGAAGTCGATGGCGACGCCCCGGCGGCGCCACCGGCCGGCCAACGTCATGATCCGGATCGAGTCCAGGCCCTGGCTGATGAGGTTGTCACCCGGCTGAACTGCATCGACGTCGACGCCGAGCAGTTCGGCCACCTCCGCCCGGATGTCCTCCGAGCGTGCCGAGGCGTGCACCACAGACCCTCCCTGAATTAGCACAGGCTGCCCTAATTTTTTGGTTACCCTATCCTTACTCCCTGCGTCCCCGCTACTAGCCCCGTTCGAAGCCCCCGCTGAAGGAGCCATGAGCCCGAACACACCGCAGCCGCCGGCCGGAGTCCTCGACGGGTTCGTGCCCTTCCCCGCCGATCGGAGCGCCGCCTATCGGGCGGCCGGCTACTGGGCGGGGCGGCCCCTGGACACGATCCTGACCGACGCGGCCCAGCAATGGCCCGACCGAGTCGCCGTCATCGACGCCATGAGCGACACCGGCCTCAGTTATGCGGACCTGGACGACCAGGCTAACCGCGCGGCCGATGGACTGTGCGGCGCGGGTATCGCGCCGGGCGATCGGGTGTTGCTGCAATTGCCGAACGGCTGGCAGTTCGCGGTGGCGCTGTTCGGGCTGCTGCGGGCCGGGGCGATACCGGTGATGTGCCTGCCCGGTCACCGGGCCACCGAACTGGGACATTTCGCCGCGGTCAGCGAGGCCACCGGGTTGCTGATCGCCGACACCGCAGGCGGATTCGACTACCGGACCATGGCGCAGGGCCTCGTCGAGCGGCACGGCGCGCTCAGGCACGTCATCGTCGACGGCGACCCGGGACCGTTCACCTCGTGGACCCAACTGCGCGATGGGACGACCACCGGCGCGCGGCCACCGGCACCCGATCCGGGATCGCCTGCGCTGCTGTTGGTTTCGGGCGGCACCACCGGCACGCCCAAGCTCATCCCCCGCACCCATGACGACTATGTCTTCAACGCGAAGGCCAGCGCCGCACTCTGCGGGCTCACCCGCGACGACGTGTATTTGGCGGTGCTGTCCGCCGGGCACAACTTCCCGCTTGCCTGTCCGGGTCTGCTCGGTGCGATGACGGTCGGCGCCACCACCGTTTTCGGCACCGACCCCAGCCCCGAGGCGGCCTTTGCCGCCATCGAACGCCACTGTGTCACGGTGACCGCCCTGGTGCCGGCGTTGGCCAAGTTGTGGGCGCAAGCTTGCGACTGGGAACCCGTGACACCAAAGACGCTGCGGCTCTTGCAGGTTGGCGGCGCCAAGCTGGAAGCCGAGGATGCCCGCTTGGTGCGCAGCGCATTGACCCCGGGCCTGCAGCAGGTGTTCGGGATGGCCGAGGGGCTGCTGAACTACACCCGGCTCGACGATCCCCCGGAACTCACCGAACACACCCAGGGCCGGCCATTGTGTCCGGCCGACGAACTGCGCGTCGTCGATGCGGAGGGCAACCCGGTGCCGCCGGGCGAGGAGGGCGAACTACTGGTCCGCGGACCGTACACGTTCAACGGCTACTTTCGGGCCGAGCGCGACAACGAACGCAGCTTCGACGCGCAAGGGTTCTTCCGCAGCGGTGACGTGGTGCGGCTGCGCAACGACGGCTATCTGGTGGTGACCGGTCGGGTCAAGGACGTGATTTGCCGTGGCGGAGAGACCATTTCGGCGGCGGACCTGGAGGAGCAGCTGCACAGCCATCCGACGATCTTCTCGGCCGCCGCCGTCGCGCTGCCTGACCCTTACCTGGGCGAGAAGATCTGTGCGGCCGTGGTTTTCGACGGCCCTGAACTGTCGCTGGCGGAATTGAACGGCTACCTCGACGAGCGCGGTGTGGCCGCGCACGCCCGCCCCGACGTCTTGGTGGCGATGACGTCCCTGCCCACCACCCCGATCGGCAAGATCGACAAGAAGGCGATCGCCGGCCAGGTTTCGTCGCGACAGGCGCCCGCCCCTCGGTGACGCGGGCCCAGCCCCCGTGGCCCGCGGTCAGCCCATCGCCGCGTAGAGGTCAGCCAACAGCCCCGCGGTCGTGGTGAAGTCCATGCACCGATCGGTCACGGACTGGCCGTAGACCAACTCCCCGCCGAGCGATTGGGCGCCGGCGACCAGGAAGCTTTCCAGCATCAGTCCGGCGATACCGCGCTCGCCCCCAGCGATGCGTGCGGTCACCTCGGCGGTGACCTCGGCTTGGCGCACATGGTCTTTGGCCGAGTTGGCGTGTGAGCAGTCGATCATGACCTGCCCGGAAAGCCCGGCCGTGCCAAGCCGTTCGATGGCGCTGGCCACCGCGGCGGCGTCGTAGTTTGGTCCGGTGGTGCCACCCCGAAGGATGACGTGGCAGTCGGGATTGCCCATGGTCTCGACGACGGCCGCACGACCGAAGTCGTCGGTACCGAAGAAATTGTGCTGCGCCGCAGCGGCTTTGACCCCGTCGATGGCGACCTGAACGTTGCCATCGGTGCCGTTCTTGAACCCGACGGGCATCGACAGGCCCGACGCCAACTGGCGGTGCACCTGCGACTCGGTGGTGCGGGCGCCGATCGCGCCCCACGCGACGGCGTCGGCGATGTACTGAGGACTGGTGGGCTCTAAAAATTCGCACCCCACCGGCAGGCCGACGTCGATGATGTCGAGTAACAACCCGCGCGCGACGCGGATGCCCCGCTCGACGTCGAAGCTGCCATCCATGTTGGGGTCGTTGATCAGTCCCTTCCACCCGACGGTGGTCCGCGGCTTTTCGAAGTAGACGCGCATCACGATCTTCAGCCGATCCGCGTAGTCGGCGGCCATCGGCGCGAGCCGGCGTGCGTAATCGAGCGCGGCGACGGGGTCGTGCACCGAGCACGGGCCGACCACCAGCAACAGCCGATCGTCACCACCGGCCAGGATCGCCGAGATCTCGTCACGATCGCGCTGGACGGCCTGGGCGCGCCGGGCGGTCAACGGCAGTTCGGTGCGAATCACCGCCGGTGCCGACAGTTCCCGGAACGAGACGATCCGGTGGTCGGACGTGTCGATGGTCGCCGTCTCGTAATTGATGATGGACATGGGGGGTGTGTGCCTTTCTGTGCTGGCTCCCAGGGCACGCCCGCTGGTTCCCGATGCCCTGAAAAACGAAAAGCAGCGACCGTGTGGTCACTGCTGGGCTCCGGGTATCAGTCGTGCGCGTGCGTCAATCGGCCGCCGCATCGCCGGCTCCACCCGGAGCCACGATAAAGCGCCAATACGCGCGCACGCCGATAGTCACGTCGGCGAAGATACCACGTCGGGTCGGTGCGGCTGAAAACGCGTCGCGCCGCGCACGTGGTCACCGACAGCCACGAGTCCCGTCGGGGATCAAAACCGCGCTGGCCCAATCGAATCAGCGCAGATTCAGCGCGGCGATCTGGTCGAGGAATGCGCGCGCGGGGGCGGACGCACTCGCGGAGACCGCGACGCCGAGGCGCCGCACGGTCTGGGGCAGCAGCGGACGCACCGCGACGCCGGGCAGTTCTGGCAGGCCGGCGCTGGGCAGGATGCTCACTCCCAGGCCGGCGCGCACGATCTCGAGCGTCGCCGCGATCTCGCGTGCTTCGAAGGCCAGGTCGAATTCGACCCCGGCGCGGCGCGCGATCGGCATGAACACATCCGCACATCCGCCCGTACCACGAACGAAGGGTTCCTTGGCCAAGTCGGCGTAGGTGACGACGTCCTTGGCTGCCAGCCGGTGCTCGGCCGGCACCACCGCAACCATGTCCTGTTCGCCGAGGACGGCGACGTCAAGGCCCTTGCTGGGCAGGCTGACCACACCGGCTTCGGCGGCCCCCTGGTCGAGCCAATCCCGAATCTCTTGCTCACTACCCTCGAGCAGCCGGATGGTGACGGCCGGATGCCGCTGGGCGAACGCCCGGAGTTGGGGCGCGACGAGCGTTGCGGTGGCCGACGGCAGGCTCGCGAGGCTCAGCGTCCCGGTGATGTCGCCCGCCAGGCCGGCGACCTCGGTGCGCATCAACGTGAGGTGGCGCACCGCCTCTCGCGCGTGTGTCAGCGCGATGGCACCCGCTTCGGTCAGGGACAGCCCGTCTCGGCGGCGAACGAACAGCGCCAGGCCCAGCTCCTTTTCCAGCGTGGCGACGGTGCGGCTGACGGCCGGCTGGGATGACCCCAGCCGGCGGCTGGCCGCCGTGAAACCGCCCTGATCGACCACCGCAATGAACGTTCTGAGCTGCGCCAACGTCGTCATCGATCCTCCATAAGGGCAACGTCATCGCCCATAACAACAACGTTATGCAACATTTGCGTTCCAGAACGTTTCAGTAATCATACGAAGCCGTTGAAGGAGGACACCATGACCGCAAGGCGCGTACTGATCACCGGGGCATCGAAGGGGATCGGCCGGGCAGTCGCCGACCGGGTGAAGAGGTCCGGCGACATACCCGTCGGCCTGGCTCGCACCGCGCCCGACGACTTCCCGGGCGAGTTCTACGAGGCGGACCTCACCGATCGGGTCGAGACCGACGCCGCGCTCGGGCGCGTGCTGGCGAACGGGCGCATCGACGCGGTGGTCAACAACGTGGCCGTCGCCCGGTTCGGCCGCATCGGTTCGATCAATCTGGACGATCTGGCCGTCACGTACGACCTGAACGTGCGCGCCGCCGTGCAGGTGGTCCAGGCGGTGCTGCCCGGCATGCTGGTCAACGAGTGGGGGCGCATCGTCAACGTCACCAGCTTGACCACACTGGGCACCTCGGAGCGCACGCCCTACGCGGCGACGAAGGCGGCACTGGAAGCGTGCACCCGGATCTGGGCCGGCGAGCTCGCGCAGTCCGGCATCACGGTCAACGCCGTGGCGCCCGGGCCCATCGAAACCGAGATGTACCGCGCGCTCAGCCCGGCCGGCTCCGAGCGCGAAGCGCGTATGCTGCAGACGATTCCGCTGCGCCGCCTCGGGACACCCCGCGAGATCGCCCATGCGATCTGCGCACTGTTGGACGACGACGCCGGCTACATCACCGGTCAAATCATCCGAGCCGACGGGGGCGGCAGCATCGCGGCGTAACGACACCTATCGGCGAGCGGTGCGGCAGACTAGCCAGAACCGTTGGCGCGCAACGCGTCGATGAGTCGGTCCAGCACCGCGCCGGCTTCCGCGCGGGCCCGACGATGATCGTCGGCGCGGGCGATGTAGAGCGTCGCCTCGCGCAGTGCTCCCATGATCGTCAGGGCGGTCACCTCGACGGGCTGGCGGGGAATACTGCCGGATTCGATGGCGTCGGTGAGCAGTCCAGTCACGAACCCGATGTTGTAGCGACGGCCGATGTCGCTCCAGCGTTCCCATCCCAACACCGCCAGCGCCTCGAGCAGGACGATGCGCTGGATCTCGGGTTCGGCGCACGCATCCAACCAAAGTCCCGAACAGAGTCGCATGATCTCGACGGGATCGGAGTGTCCGGCGGCGGCGACCGCGTCGACCATCCGGGCGGCCATCTCCCCCTCGACGCGCTCGAACACCGCCGCGAATAACTCTGTCTTGTCGGCGAAATGGTGATAGAGGGCGCCGCGTGTCACCCCAGCGTTGCGGACGATCGTTTCCAGGGACGCGTCGGCGAATCCCACTGACGCAAACAACGGCCGGGCGGCACCGATCAACGCATCGCGTGTCTCAGCCGCGCGTTCGGCCTGCGTGCGGCGACCGCCCTGCGCCATCGACCCTTACCTTTCACGCCTCCGTAGGCATTCTCATACATACCGTATGAAGGTCCGGGATCGCGCGACCGACCGGTGTGGCGTCGTGTTCGGACCCGGCTCAGAACACCCTGAGCCGGCGAACGACATCAAGCGACGACGGGTCACCCTCCGCCTGCACACCCAACTCCCCCCAGGTGCCGCGCTGGGTCACCCAGCGCACGAAGGCCTGCGAGTCGGACGTGACACGCGCCCCGACCTCGGCGCGCGGGCCGATGTGCAGGGTGCGGGCGCACAGCCCGTCGAGGCGAACCTCCACGCCGGTGTGTAAGTCGTTGAGCAGCGGCACATTCTGCTGCGGCAGTGCCGCTTCGATCCAATCGAGGGTGGGGGCAAGCCGCAGCTCGTCGACGGGCGGCGGGTCCCCCGGCAGCGGCCCGTCGGGGGCAAAGAGGTCGCAGCGAGTGTGGATGAGTGATTCGAAGACGAAGGTTGTCGGCACCACCGAGGCCGGGTAGGTTCCAACGTCGCCGATGGGGATGTCGATGTCCTGACCCTCTATCGCAGCGAGCACCTCGAGCCCTCGGCCGCTGACCGATTCATAGTCGGCCACCACCTGTTCGGGGGTCATAGAGCGTCGCGATTCCACATAGAGGTCGGCCGCGCGTTCGGCCGGCAAATCGCCGGGACTGGGCAGCCTCGACGGATCGACAGCCAGCCAGAAGCTGCACGCCATGTGCGACACGAGGTCTTGCACCGACCAGCCCGAGCAACCACTGTCCTTCACCCACAACGGATCCGGCATTTGCGAGCAGAGCTCCAGAACAATTCTGCGTTCTTCCGCTATGGCGTCGAGCGTGGTGCTCATGAGACCCACCTTTCAGATACATACTGTATGTATTAACATACACACTGCATGTATGAAGTCAAGGCGATGTCGATATTGAGGCCGTACCGGGTCAGCCGGTGCCGAGGAGGCGTTGCTTCTGCGTCGAAAGTCATTGCGCTTGGCCAAAACCGGTGCAGGTAGGGGCAGTGAAATACTCACACCGCCATCCGGTGCCCATGACCACCAGCCGTCACGGGTCGACTGTCGTGGGGTACTCGGGTTGCCAACGCACCTGCGCGATGCGTTCGGCGAGCTCTGCTTCGCTGCGCGTCGGGGCGACACCGTCCGCGACCGCCTGCACGGCGACGGCGTGCGCGATGCGCACGGCGACATCCGGCACGTCCGACCACGCCGGTAGCAGCGGCTGGTCGGGGTCGGCGAGGGCGGGCGAGGCCTCGCCCAAGGTCTGCGCCGCGACGCGCATCATCTCGTCGGTGACCCGGGTCGCCTGAGCCGCCGTCACCCCGAGCCCCATCGCGGGAAAGATGTAGACGTTATTACACTGCGCGACAGCATGTTCCACGCCGTTGCGGTGTAGCGGCGCGAACGGCGAGCCGGTGGCGATCAGCGCCCGCCCGTCGGTCCACTGATCCAGCTCGGCGGGGCGCGCCTCGGCGCGGCTGGTGGGATTGGAAAGCGGGAAGATGATCGGCCGGTCGGTCTTACCGGCGAGCTCACGCACGATGCTCTCGGTGAAGGCACCCGCGGCGGTCGACAGGCCGAGCAGCACGCCCACCTCGACGTGGTGGACGACGTCGGCCAGCTGAGCGGGACTTGACAGACCCCATTGCGCGACGCGGGCGGCAGGCTGGGCGAATCCGCGCTGCGCATCGGACAGGTCGGTGCGGTCATCGGTGAGCAGGCCGACGACGTCGACAACCCAGATACGCTGCGAGGCAGCCTGTTCGGACAGCCCTTCGTTCATCATCTGCCGTCGAATCATGTCGAGCACTCCGATACCGGCCGAGCCGGCGCCGAGCATCACAATCTGTTGCTGCGAGAGCGGGCGGCCGGCGACCTTGGCGGCGCCGTGCAGCGCTCCGAGCGTGACGGCGGCCGTTCCCTGGATGTCGTCGTTGAAGGTGAGCAGCTTGTCGCGATAACGGGCCAGGATCGGCAGCGCATGCGTGGTGGCGAAGTCCTCCCACTGCAGCAACACATTCGGCAACTGCTTGCGCACCGCGGCGACGAACTTGTCGATGAACGCGTAGTAATCCTCGTCGTCGATGCGCCGGTGCCGCCAGCCCAGATATTGGGGATCGTCGAGGAGCTCGCTGTTGTCGGTACCCACGTCGAGCACGATAGGAAGCGTGCGCGCGGGATCGATGCCACCGATCAGGGTGTAGAGGGACAGTTTCCCGATCGGGATCCCCATGCCCCCGATCCCCTGATCGCCCAGGCCGAGGATGCGCTGCCCGTCGGTCACCACGATCACATCGACCTCACGTTGCGGCCGGTTGTTCAGTACCTCGTCCAGGCAATCACCCTCGGTGTAGGACACGAACAATCCCCGAGGCCGCCGGTAGATCTCACTGAAACGCTGGCAGGCCTCACCCACGGTGGGTGTATAGACGACGGGCAGCGCCTCGGGAATGTGGTCGCGCAATACGCGGTAGAACAACGTCTCGTTGCGGTCCTGCAATGCCCGCAAATAAATGTGTTTGTCGAGATCGTCGCGCCGAGTGGAGAATTCGTGCCAACAATGCGCGGCTTGCTGCTCCAGCGTCTTCACCGTCGTCGGCAACAGACCCAAGAGACCCAGCCGCCGGCGCTCGGCTTCGGTGAAGGCGGTGCCCTTGGTGGTCAGCGCATCGAACAGTCTGGCCGGACCGCGGAGCTCATCGGGCATCGTCTAGGTCCCTTCTTTGCGACTCTCGCGAAACGGGAAACGGCGGTGTCCAGATCATCATCGATCATCGAGGGCGCTTTGTCTGCTGAGCCCTCGCGGCTTCGGCCCCGCGTGGCTCGCCTTTCGATGGGTGCTCAAGGATTGAACCCGCGCGTCACGCAGTTTGCTGCGGGCGCCACGGTTCTCACGATGTTTGATCCACAAGTTGTCGTCGGCAGCGACGTAGGGCTCAGTGCCGCCGCGCTTTTGGTGGATCGCTTGATTGTTTGCCCGCATCAGCGGCGCAAGAAATCTTTCACTGACAGTATTCCAATACGGCCGTGCATCACGATATGGTAACCCAGGCGCCGTTTCGGCAGGTCCGCAAGCATCACGTGGGGCCTAGTCAAGATTGCGCCGGCTCTGTGGGTGGGAATCGACAGGTTGGGTCATCACGTCGAGATAAATGCTTGTTCGAGTCGTAGTTCCGTGTTAACGACGCACGAATTAAATGACCCCGCGTGTCGACTACCTCACACGAGCACACGACCGGTTGGCAGAACTTCCTGTGCGATTGCGGGCCCGAAAGGGGAACTTTATGATTGCGCCGCGGAAGGGTCGGCGAGTCATTTGTCTGCGCCGCTTGACGATATGCGCATCACCGGCTGACAACACCCTGGTCCGCACCGAACGTGCGCATTGTTCGACGCAGCGTGGCGCGAGGCACTTGCTGGGCCCGCGGAACCGGACCGCTTCGGCAACCGACTTACTCAGCAAATCACCTGCGTTGCCGCTAAGGTCATCCGGACCGGCGTCGCCAGCTGACGGACGAAAGGTAGCGCATGTTCTTGGGCACAGTTGAGGACTGGACAGCCGAGGGCACCGTCGTCTCCTGGTACCCCACTGCGGCTACCCATCGGCGCGCGGCCGAAGCTCAATACCATCCCGCCCCGGTGAGTTATCAGCAGGCGCAGCATCTTCGCTATTACCGCCGGCAGGTCAGTCGCGGCCGCGACATCCCGCGGTTGTGCATCGGGGCCTGGGAAATCAGCGGCCTCTGCGACATCGATGCGATGACCCAAGCCGTGAATAGTCACCTCCGGCGACACGACACCTACCACGACCGGTTTGACTTCGGCGACAACGATGAGATTCTTCGCTATGTCATTCCCGACCCGGAGCTCATCACCTTGGCTCCAACGGATCTCGGGAAGATGGCGCCGAACCAGATCCGCAAACTGCTTCTCGATACGCCCGATCCGCTGCAATGGGACTGCTTTACCTTCGGCATCATTCAGGCCCAAGACCGGTTCACCATCTATATCGCCGTCGACCACCTGCGCGCCGACGGCATGTCGGCGGGGGTGATCTTCCTCGACATCCAGACCATGTACTACGCCGCGTTGCAGAGGGCGGAAAACCCGCTGCCGCCGGCCCCGAGCCATCGCGAATACAGCGCGAACCAGCATGCGTACACCCGGGGCCTGAACGAGGAGTCGCCCGAGATCCAGTCGTGGCGGGCGTTTCTCGCGGCGAACAATGGGGCGCTCCCGAAATTCCCGCTGGAACTGGGTGAGTCGAATGCGGACACACCGGGGGCCATCGACGTGTTCGACCTGATCGATGACGACCAGGGCCGCCGGTTCGAAGCGGTGTGCCGCGCGGCGGGCGCGCGTTTCAGCGGTGGCGTGTTCGCCTGCGCCGCGCTGACCGAACACCGGTTGACGAGCGCCACAACGTATTTCGGACTCACTCCATTCGACAACAGGCGGGAGCCCGCGTACGCCACCGCGGTCGGTTGGCTGGCCAGTTTCGTCCCGTTGGCGATTCCGACCGCCGGTGCGTCGTTCGCTGAGGTGGTCAGCGCCGCCCAGGCGTCTTTCGACGGCAACACGGCCCTGGGCGCGGTGCCGTACTACCACCTGCTTGAGTCGACGGACCCGTCGTCGAACCCCATCGAGGTTCCCGACCGCCCGGTCCCGATGCTGTCCTACATCGACATCCGCAAGTTGCCGTTCGGCGGCTACTTCGACGGCCTGCGCGCCGGCGTCTGGGGCGACAACCGGCTGTCGGAGACGGTGTGCATGTGGGTCAATCGCATGCACGACAAAACGCAGCTGGTGGTCGCCTACCCGGGCACCGACGTCGCCCGGAAATCCGTCCTGCGCTACGTCGAGACGATGCGCGCCGAATTCACCCGGGTGTGCGAGGCCGGACCGCATATCGATGCGTGATGCCCGTCCCGTCCTGTCGCCGCGGGAGGTCTCGGTATGAGTGCCCTCGTGGCACTCACTTTGCGCACGATGTCGGGATCGCGCCGCGATGCCGACCTACTCTTCGCGGCGCTGGCTCCGGTGGGCTGCTTCTTGGGGTTCACCCTCGTGCTGGGCGGCATCATCCGCACCGGCCCGATGACCTATCCGCAATACGTGCTTCCGGTGGTCATCGTGCAGGCGATGCTGTTCGGGGCGATGACCACAGCCGACCGCGCCGCGCGAGACCGGTTGTCCGGCTTCGGGTCCCGGCTTCGCACCCTGCCGGTCCCAGCGGCGGTGCCGCTGAGCGCACGGATGCTGTATTGCTTGATACGCGCGATCATCGCGCTGGTCGCTTCCGTTGCGGTCGGGTGGTCGTTCGGTTTCCGGATGCAGGGCGGCCCGGGCATCGCGGTTCTGTTCGTGGTCATCGTCGTGGCGTTCGCGATGGCGGTGTGTCTCGGCGCTGACGCTTTGGGCTCGCGCGTCGGCTCCGTCGAGTCGTCGAGCCAATTACTGCTGCTCCCCCAACTGGTCCTGGTGTTGTTGTCCACCGGCATCGCTCCGGCGGAATCTTTTCCGGCCTGGATCGGACCGTTCATTCGCTACCAACCGGTGTCGCAGGTCACCGAGACGCTGCGCGCTCTGTCCGCCGGTCACCTTCCGGGCCGGGAGCTCGCGGTGACGCTGGCGTGGTGCCTCGGATTGCTGGCGCTGTTCGGTGGACTCGCGGTGCGCATGCAGGGACGCGTCGGCGCGGGGAGTTCGGGTGCCGGCCGGCTCGTGCGCAAGCCCCGCCCGAACGCCTTACCGACGGGCGATGCGTGCGCCGAACAGGCCGCGATTGCCGTCAATACCGCTGCAGGGCAGAGGATTTCACGCCTGACACCGCTGACGGCCTTCGTCAGCCAAAGCGCGTCGGAGGCGGGACGGCTACTGCGCCGCTGGCGGCGCGATCCGATCGTCGCGGTGCAGGCGCTGTTGTTTCCGACCTTTCTGCTCATCATCTACAAGCTGCTGGTCGGCAAATCCGTGTTGGCCATCACCGGACACGACAGCCTGTACGGGCTGGTACCCATGTGCGCGGTGGTCGGCGCCGTGTTCGGCACCCTCGGCGCCGGTTTGGCTCTGCCGTCGGAGCGGGAGTCCGGTGTGCTGACCAGGCTGTGGGTGCAGCCAGTGCATCGAGCCAGCACCGTGGCGGGGCGACTGGTCGCCGAGGCCGCCCGAACCACCACGTCCGCCGTCGTGCTCACCGTCTTCGGGATCGCGCTGGGTCTGCGATTCAGCTATGGCTGGATGGCGATGCTGGCCTTCGTGCTGGTGCCCGTGGCGATTTCGGCGGGCATGGCGACGTTGGTCATCGCGATCGCGGCGCGCGCGGACGGCAAGGCGATGGTGACGTGGCTGGGTGCGGGGTGCGTCGTGCTGTTGTTCCTCAATACCGGTGTGGCGCCGGCCGAGGTGTTTCCGGGCTGGCTGCAACCCGTGGTGCGTTTTTCGCCGATATCGCCGACGATCGAGGCGATGCGCGCGCTCGCGGAGGGCGGACCGGTGCTGTCGCCGCTGTGGCAGGCGGGCCTGTGGGGTGGCGTCCTGGTCGCCGTGTTCGCGCCGGCGGCGGTGCGCGGGTATCGCGCCGCGGCCGAGGCGGGGTGCTAGTGACCAGGCTGGCGCTGTTGGACCAGGCCGCTTTCCTTCGGCTGCGCGCCACCGGTCAAGGCAGCACGGTGCAATGCACGTGGGTCTACGACCGTGACGTGAACATCGACGAATTGCGGGCGTTCAAGGACAATCTGGGTGCCGGCCTGCTCGGCCGGCGCATCGAGCGCTCGCCGTTGCCCTTCGGGCGTCATCGCTGGGTGGTCGACGGCCGCTCGCCCGACATCGCGTGGGAGCCGCGGCAACCGCGGCACGAGATCGGCGCGTGGCTCGAACGGCGCGCCCAGGTGCGGGTGGACCCCGAACATGGCCCGACGTTTCACCTCGGCGTGCTGCCGCTGGTCGACGGTGGCGCAGCGGTCACCCTGGTGGCCTCGCACTGCGTTGTCGACGGGCTCGGCATGGTTACGGCCGTTGCCGAAGCGGTCAAGGGAGAACAACGCAATCTCGGTTACACTCGGCCGAATTCACGCGCGCGGTGGCGCGCGGTGGGCGAGGATCTTGTCGATGCCGTCATCGCGCTGCCGGCGGCGATCCGGGCGCTGATCGCGACGCTGCTGATATTGCTCAGGGTGTCGTCCAACCAGCAGCCCTCGCCGCGCACGCGGAACCCGGAGGCGCTCACGCCGACCGACGACCCGAACGCGGCGCCGTCGGTGACAATCCAAACCGACGCTGCGGCTTGGGAAGCGCGGGCGCGCAGCCTCAATGGAAGCAGCAACGCGCTCTTCGTTGCGTTCGTCGCTCGGCTGGCGCACCGGATGGGCAGAGTGCTGCCCGACGGGAACTCGGTGACGGTGGTGCTTCCGGTCAGCGACCGGACCGCCGACGACGACCGGGCCAACGCGCTGACCTCCATCACGGTGACGGTCGACGGCACGGCGGTGGCCGGCGACCTGACCGCGGTGCGCACCGACGTCAAGACAGCGCTGACGTCCTTGGAAGAACAGCCCAACGAAATGCTCGCCGGGTTGCCGCTCATCCCGTTCACGCCGCACTGGCTGGTCCGGCGCGCCGAAGGCATCGCGATGTCGTCTGGTCAGTTGCCGGTGGGATGTTCCAATCTGGGCGCCCTCGACGCCGCCGTCAGCCGCATCGACGGCGGGGACGCGTCCGAGCTTTCCATGCGGCTCGCCGAGCAGGGCATCACCCGGGCGCGTATCGAACAGGCACACGGCCAATTGTTCTGCGGCACAGGGACGGTCAACGGCAGCCGGTTTCTCACCGTCGTCGCCTATCAGAGCGGTTCCGGCGACACCTTCGCCGCCCGCGAGCTCGCGTGTGGTGCGCTGGCGGATCTACAGTTGTCCGCCACCACCGTGTACGAGGGCCGCAGCTGATGGTGGCCGTGGAAGTTGAGGCGAATCCGCTTACGCGAAACCACATCCTGTATGTGGGCGCCGCGATCGCGGCATGGTCGGCGGTCGTGTTGTGGTTCGCGATCAAGGTCGTTCCGCTCGACGTGTACTGGATGTCCTATTACGCCGCCGATTACCGGCACGGCTTCGTCCGTCGTGGCCTCGCCGGCGAATTGGTTCGCTCGGTCCCCGGACATTATTTCGCGGCCTCCCTCGGCCTGCGGTGGCTGTCCACGGGGATCTATCTGTGCGGACTGGCGGCGGTCGCGGGCGTGGTGGCGTTCAGTCGCCATCGCTCGCAGCGCCGGCTCCTGCTGGCGATGGCGATTCCGTTGCTGCCCTTCGGTGTACCGTTCGCGGCGTTTTCGGCACGGCCGGACTTGTTCGGTGGGGCGGCCCTGGCGCTGTTCAGCTCGGCCTTGGCCATCACGCGTACCAGGTCAATCGCGATGGGCTGCTGCGCAACCTACGGCGCCGCGATCGCGGTGCTGACCCTGGTGCACGAGGCGAATGGGCTGCAGTACGCGTTGGGAGCCGTGCTGGCGATCATCGTTCTCGGCGGCGCGCTGGAAACCACCCAGCGTCGGGGCGTGCTCCTGGCCGTGACACCGGGAGTGATCGCCGCGGCCGTCGTGGCGGGATTCGGCCGTCACGACATCGCCTCGCAACTGTGTGCGTCCGTACCGCATCGCGTGATGCCCAACCCCTTCGCCACGGTCACGTCGCCGCAAACGCTGATGCGCTTCGTCATCGACGGCCAGAGTCCCAGGACCGATTATCACGACTGGGTGTGCCGCAACGTGTTGCCGAACTACGACCACGGGATCGGGGACGCCATCCGCGCCGTCGGTCAGATCGGAATACTGGGCCTGACAATCTCTTTGCTATTCGGCGCCGCCGCGCTGGCGGTGACGCTGTGGGGAGTCAGCGGTGTTTCGGGCGTACCGCTGCGCGCGTTCGTCGCTGCCCTGCAAGGGCGAATGAACTGGGTGATCGCGGGCCTGGTGCTGGTCATTCCGGTATTCCTCACCGGTTACGACTGGACTCGCTGGCTGACGATCGTAGGGTTCGATGTCGCGATCGTGTTCGTTCTCTTCGCGGCCCGCCGACCGGAAATCGAGCAGGCGATGACCCCGAGAACGTTGCGACTGTTCATTCTGCTCTCGATCGCGTTCGCGTTGATCCCGGTGGGCACCGTCCCGGGTTTCGGCGGGCCCCGGATGATGTGACGCCACCGACGGCGTGGCTCGGTGGCAGCCGCCGCGTCGCGGCTGGTAACGTAAGTGGCACTGTGAGTTTCGGAGTTACAAAGCCGTCACGCTGGTCACGACGACAAGCTGCGTCCGCCGTCGTTGCTGCGCTGGCCCTTCTCGCAGTTGTGCTCGGTTGCGGGGCTTTGCGCACCGAGAAGACAATCGACGCGGCAGCGGCGCCACCGGCGGTGGCGGCAGCGGCCAGCCCGGTTTCCGGCCCCACACAGCTGAGTAACGACTCGATACCGGTCCGTCGCGTTGGCGTGTGGTCCACCGTGAACGACGACAAGGCGTTCAAAGGCGGCGGGCTAAAGCGCTATCGGCCAACCACTTTGGCGTTTTCCACGCCCCGCTCCCCCGGATCCGCGACGCCCCCGATGGTCACGATTGTCCGCTCCGAGCAGCGGCTCGACCCGCCCGCTCGTGCGCCGGCGCCCAGCTCAGTTGACCAGAATTTACTGATTCGATTCTGCGTCGCCCGCTGCTGATCATGCATGGCGGACTCTCGCGGGCAACGCCGTCGCGGCAGGTCCGGCGTTAGCCGTCAACAGGTTTCGCTTGCCTGACGTCGGCTGATCCGCAGTCGCGGCAGTTGCATCGATGCGATCTTCGCGGCCGAAGCCAATCTGCCTCAATCGCCGCGAACCTCGGGCGTCGTCGTCAACCATGGCGCCTCTGCGCGTCGGCTTCGGCGATTTTCAATCAGCTACTTCATCTGCTGACCCGACGTGGGGCGCGACGCCACCAACGTCCAGCGACGCGATGGCCTCGGCACGGTCAGCCAACCCAGGCACCAAAAAGTTAGGGAAAGACATGGATTTTGGCGCATTGCCACCAGAGATCAACTCCGGTCGGATGTACCTCGGTCCCGGGCCCGCCACCTTGCTGGCCGCCGCCGCAGGATGGGAGTCGCTGGCCGCCGAGCTGGCGGACGGCGCCGGAAGCTACCACGCCGTGATCGCGGGCCTCACCGGCGAGTCCTGGTCGGGGCCCGCGTCGATGTCGATGGCGGGCGCCGTGCTGCCCTACATGGCGTGGATGGCCGCCACCGCCGAGCAATGTGGGCAAACGGCGACGCAGGCCACGGCCGCCGCGGTGGCGTTCGAAACCGCTTACGCGATGACAGTGCCACCTCCGCTGATCGCAGCCAACCGCGCCCGGCTATTGGCATTAATCCAGACCAACATCTTCGGCCAGAACACGCCGGTCATCATGGCGACCGAGGCCGAGTACAGCGAGATGTGGGCGCAGGACGCCGCCGCGATGTACACCTACGCCGCCAATTCGGCTGCCGCGTCGAGGCTTTCGCCGATTGCGACGCCGCCGCAGACGACGAATCCGGGCGGCCTCGCCGGCCACATCGGCACCGTCACGCGCGCGACGGCCCAATTCGGTAGCAGCGCACACACATCGGCGACGCAGTGGGCCTCTTCGGTGCCCCAGACTCTGCAGGGCCTCTCGACCCCCGGCTCATCCTCGAGCACCGGTCTGTCGCAGGCGGCAATGGGCACGGGCGCGTCGCTCGGGTCGTCGGGAGCCTCCGCACCGCTCAGTTCCCTGTCGGGTTTGACCGGCGCCTCGGGCAAGGGTGCGACCAAGAGCGCGAGCACCGGTGCCGGCGCGGCCTCGGGCCTGGCCTCGGCGCTCGCCGCCGCACCCGCGGCGGACGGGGCCACTGCGGGCCTGGCCTCCGAGGCGGCAGGATACGGCGCCGACGGCGCCGGTCTGATCGCCGACGGCGGTGGAATCGGCATCGACCTCTACGGCCTCGATTTGGATTACCAGGGCTTGGCACTGGACGAAGCGGGCGCCGGTTCCATCCTGGGGGCCGAGGGCGCCCAGGGCATAGCCGGCATGGGAGGGACCAGCGCCGCGGCCGGCGTGGGAGGCCTCGAGCCGCTGGCGGGACTGGGCCAGGGCGCCGCGGCGAGCGTGGGCCAAGCCAGCGCGCTGAGCACCTTGTCCGTACCCCCGAGTTGGGCGACGACGGTTTCGTCCGTGGCCCCGCTGCCGGCGCTGGGCGGCGGTGCCGTGCCCGGCGGCTGGGCCGTCACTCCCGCGGCATCACCCGGCACCGCGGTGTCCAAGCTGCCATTCGGCGGCATGGTCGGACGCGAATCGGAGGGCGCCGTTCAACGCATCGGCATGCGCGTCTCGCTGATTCCGCATTCGCCGGTGGCCGGCTAGGGCACCGAATCGGTCATCACATCGTCAAAGGGTGGATAAGCTCTTCGACCGCAAAGGAAATCGCCATGAACGTGCCCACAGCACGCCAGACCGCGCGGCGCTCCACGCCGAACCGAAACCCGCTGTCTTTCAGCATGAAAGCGGTGATGTGCACCGCCCTGATCGTGGTGTTCGGCGCTTGGGTGGCGACGACGGCGGGCGCCGATCCGGGCGTCGGCGGTGAGCCCGATCCGTTCGGTGGCCTCAGTTGTAACTGCGACCAGAGCGTTTCGACCGATGGTCCGGTCGCGAGGCAACAGGTCCGTCGGGGGATGCGGGAGGCGATTGCCAACGCGCACTAGCTGTGTCCTCTTGCGACTCGATTGCGTGGGGCGGCCGAGCGGGGCGGCCGAGCACGCATATGGTCGCGGGCACTGCTCATCATGTCGCCGAGGATTCGCACCTCGCGGGCGGACAGCGAGTCGAACAGCAGGTCTCGCACGACCTGGATGTGACCGGGCAGGACCTTGGCAACACGGGCCCGGCCCTTCTTGGTGATGTCCACGACCGTGGCGCGCTGGTCGTCAGGGGAAACCGCGCGAGTGATGAGCCCCTGCTTTTCCAATAGCCCTGCCTGATGGGTCAGGCCGGAACGGCTGTACACCACGCCGTCCGCCAACTCGGTCATGGTGAGCTTCCGTTGGGCGTCAGCGAGCTTGGCCAAAATCTCGAACTGCACGTAGCTCAGTCCTCCTTCGGCCTGCAACTGTTCGCGCACCGCATATTGCAGCAGGCTCACCGCCTCCATCAGGGCGAAGTAGGCCCGCAGTTGATTGGGGTTGAGGGCTTCGGCCATGCTTGGATTCTAATGTTTCGACATCGAAGTGGCTGGGTTTCGCTACGCGCTGGTAGCCTTCGCCCGGCGGCGACCATCGAGCGAGTGTGAAAGACACGGCGGCACAACTCTTCTCACCAGACATCTGTCGGGAGCGGCCGCGACCCCGCGCGCATGCGGGTAGACCGGAACCATAGCCCCGGTCTGCCCGCGCTAAATGGTTGCGCCAGCGGTCTACTGCTCGGCGGGCAGGAGGATGGTCTTGCCGCGCAGCCGGCCGGCGTCGGATTCGGCGTGCACGGCCGCGGCCTGATCCAGGCCGCGGCGGTCGGCGACCTCGATGTGCAGTTGCCCGGCGTCGACGCGGCCGACCAGTTGTGCGAGCTGCTCAGCGTCGCTGCGGACGAAGACCCGCTGCGTGCGGACGCCGCGGCCAGGGTCTTCCGGCCCCGAAACCATGGTGCCGACGTGGAAACCGCCGTCGACGACGACGTGGATGAGGGCTTCGGTCTGCTCTGGGGTGGTGGAGACCAGATTGAGTACCACGTCGAATGGCGCTCCGTCGACGGTGATCGGCGCGTGCGTGTAGTCGATGTAGTCGACGATCCGGTCGGCGCCATAGCCGCGCAGACGGTCGGCGTCGTGCGGCTTAGCGGTCGCGGTGACGACGGCTCCGGCCTGCTTGGCCAGCTGAACTGCGTAGCCGCCGACCGCACCGGAGGCACCGTTGATCAGGACCGTCTGCCCCGCGGTCAGCCCGGCGATCTCGAACAGCGCCTGCCACGCGGTCAATCCGGCCTCCGGTAGCGCGGCCGCGTCGGCGAGAGCCACCGTTCGCGGCGCGGCGGCCACGGACTCGACCGGCGCGAGCGCGTAATCGGCCGCAGCGCCATCGGCATCCAACGGCAGAAAGGCCACGACCGCATCGCCGATTCTCCACCCCTGCACTTGCGCACCGATTTCGACGATCGTCCCGGCCACATCGACGCCGGGGACGTGCGGGAAGCTGATTTTGTACACCTCAGACAGATATCCCCCGCGGATGCCGGCATCGACCGGGTTGAACGAGGTGGCGGCCACCTTCACCAGCACCTGCTGTGGTCCTGGCACCGGTCGCGGGGCCTCCTCGTACTGCAGAACGTCGCTAATGCCATAACGGTGGTATCGCACGGCTTTCATGATCTTCTCCTTTGTCATTTGCTTCGAATTCGAAGCAGCTACGTGAGTAGCAACCGCTTCGACATCGAAGCGATTTCCGCGACGCCTGTGATCGTCGTCACGATGCTTCGAGATTGAAGCATCGGCGATGGCACCCGTTGGGTAGATGGGCTCGATCGCGTCCAGGTGGCGCCTTTGGCGCCGACGAGCTAGCCGACGAGCGATTGAGCGCCGATGACCGCCAGCAGCGCCAGCCGCTCGGCGTCCTCCGTGCCGGGTTCGGCGGTGTAGAGCATGATCGTCAGGTCGGCGCCGGGAACAGTCAGCATGTCGCAATCCAGGGTGATCGCGCCGACCTGCGGGTGGACGATGGTCTTACGCGACGCCAGCTGATAGTTGACCACGGCGGACGAATCCCACAGCTCGGCGAAAAGGCCACTCTCAGCCTTTAGCTCGTCGATCAACCGTCGCACGGCCTGGTCGGCGGGATAGCGTTGCGCCGTTGCCCGCACCGCCGCGACTTGGGCGGTTTGCAAGTCAAGCAGCGACTCCGGCGTGTGTCGTATCCGGCCGCGGGCACCGAGAAAGTTGCGCCACAGCGCGTTTCGCTCCTTGCCGACATGCTCGCCCATGAGCGCGACGTAGAGCGGGCTGGCCATCAGCTGCGTCAGCGCCGCGTCGAACACGGCCACCGGCGTCTCCCGTAGCCGGTCGAGCATCCGTTGCACGCCCGGCGGAATATAGGCCGGTACCGTGCCCTGCCCCGGCGGCACCCGGCCGGCCAAGTTGAACAGGCGGATGCGATCCGCGCTGGACAGCCTCAACGCCCGGGCCAGAGCCTCGATGACCTGTTCCGACGGATTGACCGCACGCCCCTGCTCCAAGCGGGTTATGTAGTCGACCGAGATTCCGGCCAGCTGCGCGAGTTCTTCACGACGCAAGCCGGCGGCACGCCGATGACTCCCTCCGGAGAGTCCGGCGGCTTCCGGAGCCACTTTGTCCCGCCAGGCGCGCAGCGCCAGCCCGAATTCCGTCGTCGCCATGCGTCCACTTTGCCCTTATTCGATTGAGCCGTCCTGGTATCGGCGGTCCTAGGAAAATCGGACTCCTGGCTTAGGGGGTGGCCGCATCGCATCGTGGGGTCATGACGACGACACTCATCACAGGAGCAAACAAAGGTATCGGCTTGGAAACCGCTCGCCACCTGGTGGGGCTGGGACAGACCGTGTACCTGGGTAGCCGCGACGCGGAACGGGGTCGCCTGGCCGCTGGCGCCGTGGGCGCGCGCGCTATCCAGCTTGACATCACCGACGACGAGTCGGTGCAGGCCGCGGTTCGGACCATCGAGTCCGCCGGCGGGCTCGACGTTTTGGTCAACAACGCCGGGATCGAGGAACGCGCCGACGGCAACGCGGTGATCGGTCCCGCGGACGTGACCGCCGACGTGATGCGAAAGACGTTCGAGACAAATGTCTTTGGAACGGTCCGGATGTTGCACGCGTTTTTACCGCTGCTGCAGAGGTCTGCCGCGCCGGTGGTGGTCAACGTCAGCAGCGGCCTAGCGTCGCTCACCCTGCTCTCGTCCGCCCCTGCGGACTTCTATCCCGGCGTGGCCTACCCGGCGTCGAAGGCGGCGCTGAACATGGTCACCGTGCAGTACGCCAAGGCGTTCCCGCACATCCGGATCAACGCCGTCGATCCCGGGTTCACGAAGACGGACCTCAACGGCAACACCGGTACGCAGACGGTGGCCGAGGGCGCCGAGGCGATCGTTCACATGGCACAGCTTGGCGCAGACGGTCCGACCGGCACCTTCGTCAACCGCGACGGTGCGCTGCCATGGTGATGACTGCTTGAAGAGCGTCGGCCGAGGCGCACGGCGCGGACGCGTTGCTTAGTCGAGCGTTTCGTGTCTGCCGGCGAACTCCTTGACCAGCAGTTGGAGACGCTCCGCGTCGTGGTCTGGGCGCAACCGACCCGTGCGACTGAGTATCACCAGGCCGTGTAGCGCGGCCCAGAACACTTCGGTGAGGGTATCCGCGTCATGCTCATCAGCCACGAGTCGAACCGCTTGGCGCAGCTCATCGAACGCCGTCGTCAACTGCGGCGGTGTGTCCGGCGCGGCGAAGCGCAGGGTGGTCGCGCGCGTGAACATCGCGTCGTACACCGCCGGGTTGGCGCGGGCAAAGCCGAGGTAGGCGTGCGCGATTCGGCCCAGAGCTTCGGCGTCCGAGCCGCCGTCGGAGCGAGCGGCTCGAATGACGTCGGCGAGTTCGCCGAAGCCGTCGATGGCGACGGCCTCAGCGATTTGCTCCATGCCGGTGAAGTGCTTGTACAACACCGGCTGGCTGTACTCGATCTCGGTGGACAGCCGACGGGTCGTGACGGCATCCCAGCCGTCGGCCTCGGCCAGCTTGCGAGCCGTCGTGACAATCAGCCGCCGGCGCGCGGCACGCTCCCGCTCCCGGCGGTCCTCGATGCCCATGCCGAACGATAGCACGGCTAGAACTGCTAGCGCTGCTCTTGACACGGTTAGAGCACAAGGGTTAGCGTTGCTAACACCTACCACGGAGCGGAGTTTTGACATGACCTCGGACTTGATCGCCCGCGCCGCCGCCCTGGCCGCACTGCTCGGCACCGCGGTGGTCTACGGCACCGATGTGTTCTGCGCGATGGTGCTGCGACCGGCCCTGGCCGCGGTCGACGATCGTGCCCTGGTTGCGGTGACAGGAAGCGTGCATCGATACGGAGACCGGCGAATGCCGGTGCCGGGGGTACTCGGCGTTCTGGCCACCGCGGCAACCGCGGCGCTCGCAGCGGTGGCCGCGCATTGGCCACAGGCGATCGCCGCGGCCGCCGCCCTGATCGCGCTGTTGGTCTGGATCGTCCTCTACACGCGGGTGAGCGCCCCCATCAATCGACAATTGACCGCGGCCGCCGATACCGGCCAGGACCTGCCGAACGGGCGTGCGCTGCAAGCCAAGTGGGACAGCATCATCGGCCCCCGCGCCGTGCTACAGGGTCTGGCGGTGAGCGCCCTGTGCGTGGCGCTGATGTTCTAAAGCACCCGCATAGCCGCGGCAAAGGCGAAATAGATTGAAGGAGCGCTGAATTCGATGTTTCAGCTCAGGGTCTACACCCTGCGATCACCCGAGGCTCTCGCCCAATACGCAACGGTTCACTGGGCCCGCCACTTGAGGACATTCGCGTCGTCCGGTGTCACTACCCATGGCGTGTGGACCGAGCGCAGCGGCGCATCTCGCCTCATCACACTTATCGGCTACCCAGCGGGGGCCGACCCTGAACAACTCACGCGGCAGATCATGACCGGTTCCGAATTCGCTGCCGACATGGGCGGCTTCGACGTCGGCGACATCGTCGGTGTCCAGACGATACTGCTTGATCCGACACCGTTTTCACCAATCCACTGACGCAAACCCGGGAGTCCGCTACATGTCCATCACCACGACCATCGGCTGCATCCTGGCCGGACTGCTAGCCGCGGGCATCGTCTTCATCGGCGCGCGATTCCTGGTCTCGCCCCGTGTCGCCGCCGCCGGCTACGGTGTGCTGCCAGATCTGGACCAGCCGTCCGCTGGCGCCTACTTGAGCGTCAAGGGCATACGTGACATCGCCTCCGGATTGTTCGTCATCATCCTGTTGGCCGCGGGCGCAACCCACCTGGTGGGCTGGGTGATGCTGGCCGCCACCATCATTCCGCTGGCTGACGCGTCGATCGTGCTGCGCCACGGCGGCTCGAGGTCGGTCGCCTGGGGAGTCCACGGCGTCACCGCCGCCGTCATGCTCATCACTTCTGCGCTCTTGATCATTGCGTAGGCAGGAGCGCCCCCCGGAGCGGATATTTCACATCCGTTTCGCTGGAGTATGCCGAAGATTACACTGAGCGACGTGCCGTCGGGGTGCGGGCCGTGCCGCCCGCTGCGGAAGGACGCTGAGCGCAATCGCCAGCGGGTGGTTGAGGCTGCCCGAGACCTCTTCGCGTCGAGAGGGCTCGAGGCGACCCTCAATGACGTCGCGCACCACGCCGGTGTCGGAGTGGGCACCGTTTATCGGCGATTTGCCACCAAAGACGAGCTGGTCGAGGCGATCTTTGAAGATGGCATCGATCAGATCACGGCGCTCGCCGAGTCCGCGCTGCAAGAAAAGAACTCGTGGCGAGGGTTTGTGTGGTTCGTGCAGCAGTTATGCGAGCTCACCGCAACCGACCGGGGGTTGCGGGAAGCCGTATTCAGCAAGGCTTACGGGGGTGACCGCGTCGAGGCTTCGCGGCTGCGGCTAACCCCTACGGTGACGAAACTCGTTGAGCGGGCCAAGGACGACGGCTATTTGCGCCCGGACATCTCACCTAACGACATGCCGTTCTTGGGCCTGATCGCGGGTACGGTCAGCGAGTACGCCGGCCATATCGAGCCGGAACTGTGGCGGCGATATGTGGCGATCCTCCTCGACGGTCTCCGCCACCGCAGGGGACAGAAACCGTTGACCGTCGAAGCGCTCGACGACGAACAGCTCGACGCCGCGATGCGCACCTGGTATCCCGCAGCGTCTAGCTGACCAGGCACCCGACCGATCGTCTCCGAGCGCGCATGACGGGCGAGCCCTAGTCATCCACGGCATATGAGCCTTACCTCCGTTGCCGGCAGCGTCGTGCCCATGAGCGCCAACGGATCCCGAGAACGCCGACTCAACCGTGCAGATTGGAACCCGGTGCCGAAGCGCACGCCGGTCGAGGTGTCGACCCCGCGAGCCGATGTGACCACCGTCCCACAGAAGCGGATTGACTTCATCCACTTAGGCGGTTAGGTTACCTCTTACTCCCCCACGTCGTCGTCGGTCATCCACTTCGCGCTGGCCGCATTTTCGCCGAAAGGCCCGCAGTTGATTGCCTTTTCCGATGCGACTCGCGTTCACACCATCCCGTCGGGCCCGAGCGTGACCCCGCCCGAACACCGCGGTGCGAGGCGATGGGCGCACGGCGAATCACGCGCCGGGTGCCGGCGATGAATGCGACGGTCGGACTCGTGCGGCGGGTGTGGCTGCCGCTGCTCATCGTGGTGGCAGTCGCGGTCGGTGGCGTCGCGGTGACGAAGTTGCGTGCGGTCTTTGGCTCCAACCCCATCCTGGTGGCGCCCAACAGTTCTGACAGCGCAGCGGACTTCAACCCCAAGGTCGTCACCTACGAGGTGTTCGGCTCTGCGGCCAGGGCGGTCATCAATTACCTCGACCTCGAGGGGAAGCCGCAGCGCGCCCCGGACGTGGTGTTGCCGTGGTCGTTGACGCTGCAGACCACCGCACCGGCGGCAACGCCCAATCTGCTTGCCCAGGGCGACGGTAGCTCCATTGCTTGTCGGATCACCGTTGATCGCGCGGTCAGGGACGAACGATCGGTGGCCGGGGTGAATGCCATGACCTTCTGCTTGGTGAAGTCGGCGTGAGCGCCCTGATGGACCAAACCCAGACCGAGCCCATCCCGGCCGCCCGCCACGCGTCGCGCCCTGGGATACCGCGCACGATTCGGGTGCTGGCGGTGCCGATCATCCTTGCCTGGGTCGCCGTGGTCGTGGTTCTCAATACCGTTGTGCCGCAACTGGAGGTTGTCGGCAAGACCCGCGCGGTGTCGATGAGTCCCAATGATGCGCCGTCGATGATCGCCACCAAACGGGTGGGCAAGGTGTTTCACGAGTACGACACGAGCAGCTCGGTGATGATCGTGCTCGAAGGCGACAAACCGCTGGGTGCCGACGCCCACCAGTTCTATGACCGCGTGGTGCGCGACCTGCGGGCTGACCCGAAGCATATCCAGCACGTGCAGGATTTCTGGGGTGATTCGTTCACCGCCGCTGCGGCACAAAGCGTCGACGGCAAGGCCGCCTACGTGCAGGTCTACATCGCCGGAGATCAGGGAGAAGCACTGGCCAACGAGTCGGTGGAGGCGGTGCGCCATGTCATCGCCAGCGTGCCCGCACCGGCGGGCGTCAAGGCCTATGTGACCGGTCCTGCGGCAATGAGCGCCGATCAAAACGAGACCGGCGACAAGAGCATGCAGGTGATCACGCTGCTCACCTTTGCCGTCATCATCACGATGCTGTTGCTCGTCTACCGATCGGTGGTCACGGTGGGCATCGTGTTGGTGATGGTGCTGCTGGAATTGGCCGGTGCTCGGGGATTGGTGGCCTTCCTCGGCTATTTCAAGGTTTTCGGCCTGACGACGTTTGCGACCAATCTGGTAGTGACGCTGGCGATCGCCGCGGCCACCGACTACGCCATCTTCCTGATCGGCCGCTACCAAGAAGCGCGTCGGCTGGGCGAGGACCGAGAAGCCGCTTATTACAGCATGTTTCACGGCACGGCCCACGTCGTGCTGGCTTCGGGAATGACTATTGCCGGGGCGGCCTTCTGCTTGCGCTTCACCCGTCTGCCGTACTTCCAGACCATGGGAATACCTTTGGCGATCGGCATGACGATCGTGGTCGCTGCGGCGTTGACACTCGGGCCGGCGCTTATCGCGGTGGCCAGTCGCTTTGGCCGGGTTCTCGATCCCAAACACATGACCCAGCCACGGGGATGGCGGCGTATCGGTGCGGCGACGGTGCGCTGGCCCGGCGCCATCCTGATCTGCGCGATCCTGATTGCGCTGGTCGGCTTGCTGACGCTGCCCGGCTACCACACCACCTACAACGACCGCATCTATCTACCCGCTAGTGTCCCGGCGAACGTCGGCTATGCGGCCGCGGATCGCCACTTCTCCCAAGCGAAGATGAATCCCGATCTGTTGATGGTCGAAGCCGATCACGATTTGCGTAACCCGGCCAGTTTCCTGGTGATCGACAAGATCGCCAAAGCCCTTGTGCGGGTGCACGGTATCGCCCAGGTGCAAACCATTACGCGGCCCGAGGGACGGCCGATCCAACACACCTCGATCCCCTACAACATCAGCATGAACAGCACCGGCCAGGTGATGAATAACGACTACCAACAGACCGTCCTGCAAAACACCCTCAAACAGGCCGACGACATGCAGGTCAGCATCGACTCGATGGAGAAAATGCAGGCCATCACCCAGCAATTGGCCGGCGTCACCCACAACATGGCCACCAAGATGAAGAAGACCAGCGGGGACGTACAGGACTTACGCGATCACATGGCCGATTTCGAAGATGTCTGGCGCCCGATCCGCAGCTACTTCTACTGGGAAAAGCATTGCTTCGATATCCCGGTCTGCTGGTCGCTGCGGTCGGTGTTCGACGCCCTGGACGGCATCAGCACCATGTCCGACGACCTCTCCGATCTGGTTCCCGACCTTGACCGCATGGACGCGTTGATGCCGCAGATGGTGGCCCTGATGCCGCCCATGATCGCGTCGATGAAAAATCAGAAACAGATGATGCTCAACCAGTTTCAGGCCCAGAAAGCCCAGCAAGACCAAACCATGGCCTTGCAGGACAACGCCACAGCCATGGGCCAGGCGTTCGACGAGGCCAAAAACGACGACTCCTTCTACCTGCCGCCCGAAGCATTCGACAACGCCGACTTCAAACGCGGCGTGAAGCTGTTCTTGTCCCCGGACGGCCATGCCGTGCGGTTCACCATCATTCACCAAGGCGACCCGTTGACAGAGGAAGGCACGTCGCGCACGGCGCCGCTCAAAATCGCGGCAGCAGACGCTATCAAAGGGACACCGTTGGAGGGATCAAGGATCTACCTCGGTGGAAGCGCAGCCATGTACACCGACATGCAGAAGGGCGCCAACTACGACCTGCTCATCGTCGCGGTCGCCGCACTGATCTTGATCTTCATCATCATGGTGATCTTGACCCGGGCCGTGGCTGCCGCGGCGGTCATCGTGGGAACCGTGGTGTTGAGCCTGTCCGCGTCGTTTGGGCTCTCAGTGCTGCTGTGGCAACACATCATCGGCATTCCCCTGCACTGGATGGTGCTGCCGATGACGGTCATCATCCTGTTGGCCGTGGGATCCGACTACAACTTGCTACTGGTCTCGCGGATGAAGGAGGAAATCCACGCTGGGCTCAACACCGGCATCATCCGCGCCATGGTCGGCACCGGTTCCGTGGTCACCTCCGCCGGCCTGGTCTTCGCCTTCACGATGATGTCCATGGCCATAAGCAGACTCATCGTGATCGGACAAGTCGGGACCACCATCGGTCTCGGCCTGCTCTTCGACACTCTGATTGTCCGCTCGCTGATGACGCCCTCCCTGGCAGCCTTGCTGGGCAGGTGGTTCTGGTGGCCACGCCGCGTGCGGCCCCGACCCCTTGCCCAACCATGGCCGCAACCGCTGCATCACGAGTCCAAGGAGATGCAAAAAGTATGAGCAGCCCCGCACCACGCAGGTGACCCCCGGGCTGACTGAGAAGCGGGTCATTTCGGGACCACCCACTGGTTAGATGAAGAAGCTTTGGTGGGCGGCTGATTCAGCATGCACCACACCGAAAATTCACCGCACTGAATCCAGTGGTACCGGTGGGCTTCCCCAGACCCTCGACTTCCCGGCCACCATCTCGGGTGCGCCTTAAAATCGTCAGGAGTAAACACTTTCGACAGCCGGGCGACCTCGACGCGGTGTACCGGTACCACGGCATCGACGCAGACAGCATCGTGCGCGCCGCGCTCGATGTCACGACGTGAATCAGTGGGAAGTCTGAGGCGTCACCGCCGGGTTGAGACCGCGATCAGCCGCACCGGCAGGTGGTCGTGTCGATGGATGATGTTGTTGATCGCCCAGGTTGGCTCCGCGACTATCTCGATGCGCTCGACGCTCTCGGTGAGGGCTTTGAGCATTGCGGTGGTCTCGAGCCGCGCGAGGGCTTGGCCGGCGCAGGCGTGCGTACCGTTGCCGAACCCGACGTGGCGTCCGGCGTCGTTGCGGATGTCGAAAACGTCGGGAGCATCCCACTCGCGTTCGTCACGGTTGGCTGAGGCGTAAATGACTAGCAGCCGGGCGCCAGCAGCGATGGGCACACCCTCGATCTCCGTGCTGTGCACGGCCTTTCGAGTGAACGCGCGAAGCGGGGACTCGTAGCGCACGACTTCGTTGACGGCGTTGGGGATCAAAGAGCGATCACTTTTGAGCAGTTCCCACTGGTCGGGACGCCGGGCGAACAGGTAGATGGCATTCGAGATAGCGCTGATGGTGGTGTCCAGCGACGGGGCGATGTAATCGATCATCAGCGGCGGCACTTCGTCGACGGCGAGATTGCCCTCGTCGACAGCGGTCAGGAGTTCATGGGCCATGCTGCCGGGTAACACGTTGCGGTCGCGTACGACGCGGCGCGCGAAGCACAGCATCTGCAGGCTGCGCGGTACGGCTTTAAGCGCCTGCAGGTTCGCCGGTCCCAGGATGTCGAATGTGGCTGCGCCCCAATCGAGTAAGCGGGCTCGTTGATCGCGCGGCCACCCCACCAGATCGGGCACGACGGCCAGCGGTAGGGCCGTGGCGAGATCGGCGACCGCGTCCACCTGTTCCCGGCGCAGGGCGTCCTCGACGATGGAGCGGGCCTGGGCGTCGACGTCGTCGCCGAGCGCGCGCAGGGCGCGAGGCATCATGCGGTGCGCGAGGAGTTTTCGGCGCCGGTCATGGTCGGCGCCGTCGCTGTTGAGGGTGGTGCCGCGCGAGAGGCGGTTGGCCAGCGGGTTGGCTGCGACCCCGTGTCCGGACAGGAACTGGCCGTCGTCGCGCAGGGTGGCCTTGCATGCGGCGTAGCGCGGCAGCGCGTAGAGGCGGTGACGGGCCAGCCAAACGACGGGCCCAAGTTCACGCAAGGCACGGTAGTGCGGGTGGGGGTCGAGAATCGCTGCGCGGGTGTAGATGTTGGGCCGGTACACCGGTACGGCAGAGGGGCGACGAAACACGGGGACGATTCCTATTCCTAGTGGGCCGGGCCGATACGTTGCGAGATGTCCGACGCTCGGTCGACCAGGAACAGCGGGACAGCGCGGCACAGGGTGGTGAGGTTGCGGCCGGCGATCATGACGGTGCGGTCGGGCCGGATCACCGCGGCCTTGACGTGGTGGCGGTTCAGCCAGCGGGCCAGCTCGGACCCGGCGGCGGCGTGGACCGTGCGGGCACCGCGTGCCACCACGATGTCCCGCTGCGACGGGGTCAGCTCGACGGTGGTGATCACGCCGAAGCCTGTTCCCAATGCGTCGTCGAGCCGATAACCGTTGCCCAGAAACGGGTTTGGGCAGAGCCGCCCCGTGATACCGCGGGTCGCCAGGGTGCGCCGAACCAGCGTCGAGGACCGCAGCGGCGGGGTCTGCGAATCGGTGACCTTCGCCCGCAGCCCGGGCACCAGGTGCACGCGGGGCAGCACGACGGCGCGGGCGGCCGCGCCGAGCCGGCCCCCGAACGTCATGGCGCGTCCGACGTTGAGCGCCAAGGCGATCATGGCGCGGGCATGCGGCCGTCGCTCGGCCTCGTAGCTGTCGAGCACACTGGGCGCGAGACCTCCGCGCTGGACGGCGGCGATCTTCCATGCCAAGTTCATCGCGTCGCGCAGTCCGGCACCCATGCCCTGACCGATGAACGGCGGGGTGAGATGGGCCGCGTCGCCGAGCAGAAAGATGTTCCCACGCCGCCAGCGGTCGGCGATCTGAGCGCGGAAGGTGTACTCGGCGGCCCGCATCACGCGCAGGTCCGCGTCATCAACGTGTCGCGTCCACGGGGCGATCAGCGGCCGCAGGGCGGCCAGGGTGGCGTAGTCGTCGACCGATTCGTGATCGAGCAGCGCGAACTCCCAGCGGTACCTCGTGGGTCCGATACGCATGTAGGTCCCGGCCCGCTGCCCGTCGCAGACCTGATGCACGCCGTCCCACTGCTGCAGGTCGGCGGTGGTGGTGATGTCGACGACCAGCCAGCGCTGGTCGAACTCGAGGTTGCGCATCGACGCGCCTATGGCGCCGCGCACTGTGCTGTTGGCACCGTCGCAGCCCAGCACGTAGTCGGCGCTGAGTGTCGACTCGAGGTTGGTCATGCGGTCGCGGATCCGCAGGTGCAGTGGACCTGCCGCATCGTTTGCGGTCACCCCGAGAACCTCGACGTCACCTCGGAATCGGGCGTGCGGAAAACGGGCGAGGTTGCGGCGGAGCAACTCCTCGAGTTCGGGTTGGTCGAACATGCTTGCCGCTGGAAAGCCGTTCTGCGTCACCGGTGTATCGCGCCGGAATTCTGCCAGTACCTTCAGATTCCGGTCCACCAAGCGCAGACCGCGGGCCGGACGGGAGATCGCGGCGAAGTCGTCGGCGATGCCGAGCCGGGCCAGGATGCGGTAGACCTCATCATCGAGGTGCACGGCGCGCGGCTGCGGATAGACCTGCGGCCACCGGTCCAGCACCAGGGTGTCCACCCCGTACTGCGCGAGCAAGGTCGCCGCGGTGATGCCGGTGGGACCGCCGCCCACGATGGCCACCGAGACATGCTCGGCGGGCGCGCCACTGGGGGCGCTCATGCGTGGCGCACCGCCAACCGTTGGGCGCCGAGATCGATGGCGCCGTCGTCGGTGGCAATGGAGGCCTCGACGACGTCGCCGTGCTGCAGATACTTCGGGTTCTTCGCCTGTCGGGAGAAGAAGGCTTTCCACTTGACGGCCGGTGGTAGCAGGTTGCCGATGATCTCGATTGGCTTGGGCGGGGCGGTCAGCGCGGTGCCGGCCGGGGTGCCGGTGAGGATCAGGTCGCCGGCCGCGAGGTCTTGGAATCGTGTCAGCGATTGCAGTGCTTGTAGCGGTCGGTAGAGCATGTCGCCGTCGACGACGGAATTCTGGCGTTCCTCACCGCTGACGCTCAGGCGCAGCCGCAGGTCGCCGAATCGGGTCAGCTCGGTAGGGTCGACGAGCACCAGCGCCGGCCCCACCGGAGTGAAGGTGGGGTACGACTTCGCTTCGTAGAACTGCGTTTGCGGCAGCTGAATGTCGCGGGCGGACACGTCATTGGTGATGGTCAGACCGGCGATGTACTCGGCCAGGTTCGCGTCGGTGATGGTGGTGCCCACCGGGATGTCGCGCCCGATCACCAAGCCGATTTCGACCTCGTAGTCCAGCAGCTGCACATGTGGCGGGCGGACGATCTCGCCGAAGGGCCCGGTGATGGACGCTGAGGACTTCCGAAAGAAGGTCAGCGGCACCGTCTTTGGGTCCATACCGGAATCGATGACGTGGGATTCGAAGTTGGTCATCTGGGCGACGACGCGGCATGGGGTGGTCACCGGGGACAGCAGTTGCAGTTCGTCGAGGGCGACGGTGCCGGCGGTGGCGGCCGCCGCGTCGATCGCGGCTCTGTCGGCGAGGAGTTCGGCTGTGGTGGCGGCGCTGGTGTTGATGCGGGCGGCGCCGGTGGGGCTTTGCACCCACCAGCCGTCGGCGGTGCGGAGGACGGAAATGGTCACGAGACCGCTACTTTCAGTAATCCGATGAGCCGGTTGAGGTCGAATTCGTTGTCCGCGCGCAGGGCGTTGACCATCGCGGCCACCTGGTGGCGGGCCGCGCGGGGGTCGGCGTCGAGGAAGTCTTTGGTCGCCGGTGGTCCCCACTGCGCCAGGCCGGATGCGGTGAAGGGGGCCCAGCCGGGTGCGAGGGTGTTGTCGAACATGTCGCCGTCGGTGAAGTGTTCGACCAGGAAGCCGTCCGGGTCGCGCCAGTAGTCGAACAGTTGGCTGCCCTGGATGTGGCGACCGATTCCCCAGGACCGGTGGTAGCCGCGTTCACGCAGGTATTCGCCGCCGGCGGCCAGCGCGTCGAGATCGCTGACTTCGTAGGCGGAGTGGATGTAGCGGTTGGCCGGTCCGAGTGCCAGGGCGAGGGTGTGGTGGTCGGTCGGGGTGGTGCCGCGGTCGCAGCGGATAAAACTCATTGCCGGGCCGCGGGCGCGCTGGCCGGGGAAGAACAGGAAGTCGCTGACGATCATCCCGAAGGTGTCCAGATACCAGTTGAGTGTGCGCAGGTAGGTGGTGGACTGCAGTACGACGTGACCGAGGCGTTGCACGCGGGCGGGTACGCGAGGCGGCCGCACGGCGGCATTGATCCGGGCATCAGCGGGCCCGGTGTTGACGACCTGCGGGGCCTGAGCGGGTTGGGCCGGCAGCTCGTGGAGACCGGCGACGACCTTGACCGCCATGCCGCTGGGATCGGTCAGATGCACCGCCACGCCGCCGATCGATTCCGGGAGCGGCTGCAGCGAGGCGCCGGTTTTGTCCGCCAGACGGACCAGGTCGACCTCGTCGGCCGCGCGCAGCGCGAGTCCGGCGAATCGGGTGCGCTGCCCGCGTCGCAGTACGACGCATGCCGAGCCGGCGTTGGTGCCGCGCAGATGCAGCTGCTGGGGCTCGCGTAGGGCGATGCCGAACCCGAAAGCTCGGGCGAAGGCCTCCGCGCGGACCAGGTCGGGCTTGTCGAACTCGAGCCAGGCGATGTCGGCCACTCGAATGATGGGATCCCGCGACCGGCCGGGATGTTCGCCACCCGAGGCGCCCTGGTCGCTGTGCAGACCCGCGTGCCCGTCGCTCACTGGCGTCACTCTCTGTGCCACGCGCTGCCCTCCTCGCCTTTGATCTGACGAAATCGTCACATACGTACGAATGCTCAGTCAAGGGTTCTGACGATATCCTCAGGATTGAGCCGAACCTGATAACCTGTGGCCCATGGACATGCCCGAGCGCGATGCCGCTGAGTCGTCGAACACGCCGGTCAACCGCCTGGAACGACGCAAGATGCGCACGCGCAACGCTCTGGTGCGGGCGGCGAAAGGGTTTATCGCGCAGGGCAAACTCAGCGTTCCCATACTGGAAATCACCCAGGCCGCCGATGTGGGCATGGGGTCCTTCTACAACCACTTCTCGAGCAAGGAGGAGCTGTTCGCCGCGGCCGTGACCGACGCCCTCGATGACCTCGGTGCCCTGCTCGACGGCTTCACCGGATCGATCTCGGACCCAGCCGAAACTTTTGCCGCCAACTACCGCCTGAGCGGGCGACTGTTCCGTTACCGCCCGCAGGAGGCTGCGTTGCTGCTGGCGCACGGAGACTCGCTCATCCTGTCCGACCGCGGACTGTCGCCGCGGGCGCGACGCGACATCGCCGCGGCGATCGACCAGGGACGGTTCACAATCGGCGATCCCGAACTGGGCTTGGCCATCGCCGGAGGCATGTTCATCGGCCTGGCCACGCTGCTGCGGGAGCGTCCCGAACGTGACACCGACGCCACCGTCGACGCGGTCACCGAACGCCTCCTGCGGACGCTCGGCATGACGCCCAAACAGGCCAGCGCGCTGTGCCGCAAGCCGCTGCCCGACATCTCATCATTGCGCGAATCGCCCGTCGACTGGCCCACCCCGATAACACCCGCCTCGATCGACCCCCACTGAAACACGTTCGCCTCCGCGCGACCCCGATACCTTCTCGCGCTGCGAACGCGCGCCCGCGCGGTTAACATCGGTACATACTCCTGCGGCACAGCCAGCAGCCGCAGTTCTTCATTTCGCGTGGGACGCAGGACCGTGCAGGAGCCCGTCCCCACTTGATCCAAGGAAATTTCATGAGCGACCCTCTGTTTGCCGGTTTTTCGGACGCCGGCTGGGATCACGCACCGTGGGATGTCGAACCGATATTCTCGGCCGAAGAAATGCAAATTTTACTAAATCCGGAGCTGTCGGTCGCCGAAGCCGCCGACCTCGTCGGCTGCGTCGAACACGACGTCCGACGTTTACGGCGAGCGGCCTCCTAGCCTCAGTGCATTCACCAAAACGGCCGGCTACTGGACGCCGCGCTCGGATCTGTGTTTAATCCTGATCGCCGGAACCGAGGCCTTGTTACGAGACGTGAACTGCTCGCGCATCGCGAACAGCGTTGTCCCTTCACGCACTTCGTCCGGTGGCGCTTTTCGATCAGGCGCGGTCGTGGAGCGTGACATGGTAGCCGTCGGGGTCGGCGAAGGTGAATGTCCGGCCGAAGGGGCCGTCGATCGGCGCGGAGACGATGGTGTGACCATCGGCGACGAGCGCATCGTGGATGGCCTGGACGTCGTTGGCGTGGAGCCAGATCGCGGTACCGATGCCGGGCTGAGCAACGGATGCGAGGTCGGTGCCCGGAATGACGTCGCGGAGTGCGAACGCGATCGGCTTCGTCTCGAACACGACGGCGTGCGGAGGCCCGGCCTGCGATCGGACGAGGCCGAGGTATCGCTCGTAGAAGGCCTGCGACGCAGCGAGATCGCGCGCTTGGAGCGAGATGAAGTCAGGACCGGTGACAGGCATGAGGCAACTCCTTCGACGTATGTCAGTTTTCTGACATATGTGACTGTATGTCAGAATGCTGACATGAGTCAAGGCGGTGTGGGCGTCGACTTGGAGACGTCACTGGGTTACGTGCTGAAAGAGGCGTCGAGTGCACTTCGCGCAGCCATGGAGGAGGTGCTGCGGCCACTCGGGATGAGCGTGACGCACTACTCGTGCCTCGAGTTGCTGGCTCAACGCCCGGGCTTGTCGAACTCCGAGCTCGCCCGGGGCGCGTTCGTGACACGGCAGTCGATGAACGTGCTGCTGCAGGCTCTGGAACGAGACGGCTTCGTGACCAGGCCCGCCGAGGCACCCGTCGGGAAGGTCCTTCCGACCCGGCTCACACCCCGCGGCCGACGGAGCCTCGAGAAGGCGTCGGCGGCGGTCCGTTCCGTCGAGGTCAGAATGCTGGCCGGCCTTAGCGAGGCCGAGCAGTCACAGGCGTTCCGGATCTTGCAGAGCATGGTCCATTCCCTGCGCGACGGCAAAGACGGCGCGTAGCTCGTTCATTTGCGCTCCACGCGCCTGCAATGTCCGCAGGCGCCGCCGCCCGATCATCCGTGGCGGACGTAGCCGAATAACGGGGACGACGTGTCGAGACGCCGTGCAACTCCTTGTCGACACGGTTGGTTCTGGCGCGCTGCACCGATCCTCTTCATTGGGCCGAAAACTACATGATCTAAACATGATTGCCCAGCATGGACTGGCCAACCAGCGGGTCTGGGAATGGGCTGGCGGGTTGTACTTCGGCAAGCGGCCGCCCTCCCCGCGTATTGATCTGCAGCTCGCGACATTTCAGTCGCTGCGAACCTGAGCAACGCCGACGCGTGGGTGAGCCGGTCGAGGTGCTCGTCGTTCTTTTTGACGACCGGTTGATGACGTCCGTGGGGGCCAACAGGGCGGCCGCTTGCTGCTCGAACAGGGCCGTGTCCGGCAGGCCAGGGGTACCAATGGTTTGTCGGATGCGGTTACC